>CAZLBO010000202.1:0-5106 GCA_964557725.1 uncultured Bifidobacteriales bacterium
GCTTTTCTAGCCATGGGGAAGCTGATCACTGGCTCAATCAGCATAATCAAGAAAAAAAGCTTACTCATGCTCTTAAAATATTTGTGGATGGCGCCTATACACCTAAATGCTCTAAAGCTGGCTGGGGATGGGTTGCCGTTGATAAAGAACAAGTCATTGACCAAGGCTATGGAGTCAGCTCTCAAGATGCCCTTTCTCGTAATATTGATGGAGAAGTTCAAGCTTCTTTAGAGGCTGCCAAATGGGCTCACCAAAACAACAGGGAAGCAATTATAGTCTGTGATTATTTAGGAATCTCCCATTGGGCGACTCAAAAATGGAAAGCCAAGAGTTTAGTCGCTCAAAACTATGTAAAAGAAATTACCCCCTTACTCAAATCAATTGATTTTGAAAAAGTCAAAGCTCATTCAGGAAATAAATGGAATGACATGGCCGACGAATTAGCTAACAAAGCCATTACTGAATACCGCAACCGTTTAAAAAGCTGAAACATTAATAAATAGAAAAGAGAAAGAACTTATGAAAAATAAATTACTAAAAACTTGTACCATACTTGGCCTTTGTGTGCTTCCCGCAAGCAGTTTTGACAGAGAAGATCGTCAATACCCCAAAGGCACCCTCTTTTCTGTAGGAGCTTCTTACTCCTCTTACACAACACAATGGAGTGCGGTTGAGAATAATCAATTCAATCTCACAAAAAATCCAGAACATTTATATACCCAAACTCAAATTGTTTTGGGTTTTGAAAAAAGATCTGTTTTAAAAATGGGAGACTTTCGGCTCGATATACATGGTGACGTTCAATTTGGAATCTTAGGGAAAATTGAACAAAAATACATGGATACCTTTTCTTCCGAAATATCTGATGGAGGAAAAAACATTAACTTTCTTTTTCAACCTCGTTTTGTCTTCCCCTTTTCCTTTACCCCTCGTACAAAAACCTCACCTTATATAGGGATTGGAGTCGGTTTCAATTATTTAGAGGGAAACGGAGAGGGAATAGACTCTAGCTCTCTTGTTCGATATGAGAGTATGGGTTACACTTCTGGTTGGTCAGAAAACTTGATTTCCTTTCCCTTAACTCTAGGGATCAATATGGATTTCAAAAAAATCACTCTCAACCCTGAAGTTCGATGGGCTTTTTATGGGATTGGAGCTTCAGACTGGAAACCCGCTGACCCTGCCCCTACTATTTCTTCTTTTAGTACTTGGTCAATTCTATTTAAGCTTGGCTTTCATATAGGAGAGTAACCTCTCTGCTTACTAAAACCCTTCCATCAAAGCAGTATTCTTTCCTGCTTTTTTCGGAAGGGATTCTACAATTTTAAGGCTTCTATCTTGTGCTAAGTTAATCAGAACCTTTTCTGTGCCCTCCTTGCCCATAATAGAGACAAGTGGTTTATCCACAAGAACCCCATTAGCTTGTATCACTTTTGCTTTTTGCCCATTTGATAGTTGAACCATTGAACCCACGGGAAAAAGGGAAACGAGTTCCACAAATGTTTTCACAAAATTCTTATCTAAATACTCCCCTCTTGCCATATGTAATATTTTAACCATCGCATCATAAGGCTTTTGAGGTTGGCGATAAACTCGATGACTACATAAGGCACTATAAACATCTGCAATAGCAACTATCTTTGCATAGTTGTGGATCAACCGTCCCCCTCTTCCCTTAGGGTAACCGTCTCCAAGTATTCTCTCGTGGTGCTGATAAGCCACATAGGCTACAGGATCGGGAATCGCTTTTATTCTTTCTAAAATATGTAAGCCTACAATAGGATGTTTATGTATTTCAAAAATATCATTTTTTGTTAATGTATTCGCTTCTACCCTCATCTCCTCTGAAATAGCCACCATTCCAATATCAGCCAGTAAACCTGCAACCCCTACATCCATTACCTGCTCTTTTGAATAATCGAGGGCTGTGGCAATATTCATTGACAACAAGCAAACCTTTAAGACATGGGGATAAAGATAATCTTCACTCGAATTATCATAATTTGAAAAATTCAAAAGAATACATCTATCCGAAATAAATATCTTCATAAAGGTTTCCACAATTCTTACAATATTTGAATGATGAATTCTTTCTCCTGAAGCCACTTTTTGAAATAATTCCTTAATTTTTAAATGAGAAGAAGAAAAACTATTTTGAACTTCTTGCTTATATTTTTCTGTTCTATCCGCAGGGTCAATTTGAGTGATGAGTTCGTGAAAGGCTCTTCCGACTGGCTTATCAGAGTATCCTTTTTTTAATTTTTCTTCATACTGATTAACCGTAAGGCTATTAAGTAACTCATCTAATCCTTCTTTGCCATGGGAAAGGTTTTTTATACTATTTAAACTTTTTTCAAATGATTCATCCTCATGAACAGAATCACTTTCTTCTATATCCAAGTCCTTGAGCTCACCTATTTTAAGGTTCAAAATATCTTGAACTTCATCTTTTTCTTGCTTATGGGATTCTTTTGTCATGGCTTTTTTAAATAGAGTCTCGTCTTTATTTTACAACTGATTTCAAATGAGTTCCAGTAAGAAAAGGCCATAGCTTAAACACGAAGGATTCCAGACGAGCTGGAATGACGAGGGAGGGAGGGAAGGACGGACGGAGGGGGTGAAACACACCGTCATTCTGGCTTGACCAGAATCGATATTCAAACTCTACTTTTATGTCATTAAGCTAACTGATCCACTATTTGACCCGCTTTAACCGTATGCTTTTCATTATTAGGGTTTATCATTAAGGGGGCTAATTGGTTTTTTTGATCTTTTTGACTTTTTTCTATAAGCTCATCGACTAAGGACTTAAACTTTAACTCTCTCGGTTTTTTTTCTGGTTCAGAATTTTGAGACTCTTTTATCTTTTGCTGATAACTTCTTACAACCTGCGTCGTCACCGCTTTGGCATCATAAACCTTATAAAGAAAGTCCGCAGAAAGAGCAGCAAAACTACCCTTAGAAAATGAGGGAAGCCCTCCTAATAATCGAGAAGTATTTTGCTTTCTCAATTGCGTCATCCAAGTCCTTTGATTAACGCCTTTGAGATTCAGTAGATTATTTGAAAGCATTTTATCTTACCGCTTTAAAGCCTACACTAACTCTTGCGAAGTCGAATTTGCTTCAACCCATTGGTCAAGCTTTTGAAGTGTTAAAGCTTGAGTCTCAGAAGCAAGTTCCCCTACACCACCTGGTAAGTCTCCTAATATTTGATTTGCCTCTTCAAAGCCCTTTTTAACTGCCTCTATCATCATTTTCCCATACTCACTTCCCCCTTCTCCTTGAAAGAAGGACGTCGCAAAATCAACAATCCGTTGAGAGGTATTCTCTGCATTCCAATACTCAGGTACTTGAATTTCTTCAGTCTTTCCTGACATGTTAACCTTTGCGGAATCTGAAAAAAGTCCGTTACTTAAAGCGCCTGAACCATTTAATAAAATATTTAGTAGTCTATCTTCTTGTTGTTGTACAAAGTCTTTTATTTTATTGAGAAAATTTTGAAATTTAACTTCCATTTCCTCTTCTGAACCATTGACTCCAAACCCTTCCATTCGACCCAATGCACTCGCTTCATATGAAAGTTCAAAGACATCTCCATCGGAATTTTTTAATTGCATATTCACATTTTCCTGATACATCACTGTTGCAACAGAAGGAGAAGTGTTTTCACCGACAGGTGAGGGTGTTTTTGAAGAACTCTTTTCAGATGTTCTAGTAGAAAATTCCATTCGAGAATAACTCGCATAATCAAGATTCATAGTTGCAACACTCATAACAATCTCCCTTTAAGTAATACTCATTTTTCGGTTTTTTTTAAAAAATACTTTAGGTTTTTCTTTCATTTTCTTTAGAGGTATAAAGTGGAGTTTTACTTTACCCTTATTTTCTATAACTTCTAAAAATAGCCTAATTTGAATAATTAAAGCACTTTTTACCTAGCCCTCAAGTAAATCAGTAACCTATAATAAAACCAGATAACCTTTGATTAAGCGTCTTAAAAAAGTTTCAAGGAGATAAAGTAGAGTGATGTTAAAATTAAAAACGCAGACAACCGCATTAAATGAGATCAGAAAAATTTATCATCAATTCCCTCTCAAAAGACCACTACATATTGTTCCGTTACAAGAAATAGCCATCAAAGGTCAATTAAAGTCCTGTGTTGTTTGGCTCAATGGAGTCGAAGAACTCTTAGATCAAAATGAAGAAATTGCCTTGAGCTACTTTGAAGAAGCTATTGAAATGGATCCAAACATTGAATTTCCCTGGAACGGAAAAGCAAACATCATGGCTAACCTCGAAGAATACGAAACAGCCTTAGCTCTTTACTCTAAGGCCATCGAAATATATCCTGAGTACGCCTTCTCATGGAACGGGATGGGAAATGTATATAATTACCTTGGCCAATTAACCGAAGCTCTCGCTTGTTACGAAAAAGCCATTCGCTATAATCATTCCTTTTCATACCCATGGAATGGAAAGGGAAATATCTATCAAAATCAAGGGCGATTCCAAGATGCTCTTCAGTGCTTTATTAAAGCCATTATGATGGACCCCGAAGACTCCTATCCACGCAATGGAAAAGCTAATATTTTACGCATTCTCAAACAAACGGAAAAAGCTCTTGGTGCATACGAACAAACCGTACGCTTGAACCCTTATGATACTTACTCATGGACAGGGATGGGAAATGTCTTACGCATTTTGGATAGACACGAAGAGTCCATAGATGCCTATAACCAAGCCATTGATATTAACACTAATGACCATTACCCTTGGAATGGTAAAGCCCGAGTTCTCGCTTCTCTAGGAGAGATAGAACAGTCCAAAGCTTGTTATGAGAAGGCCTTAGAAATAAAACCAGATGATCCTTTATCTTGGAAGGGACTAGGAGTTATTCTCAAACAGCTAAAAGACCATCACCAAGCGAAAATTGCCTTAGAAAAAAGTCTTGTTTTTGAGCCCAATGATTCAGAAACTCTTTTTGAAATGGGACAAGTACTACGCACCCTTGGTCAATCTGAAGATGCACTAGATTGTTATGAAAAGGCCTTAAAAACCCAAAAAATACAGGAAAACTAAGAGAATAAAAGTTTAACCTATACGATA
>CAZLBO010000203.1:0-5074 GCA_964557725.1 uncultured Bifidobacteriales bacterium
TGAACGGAATAAGAAGTCTCCGAATTCACATAATTGATACTATTAAAAGAAGAAGTCGAAATAGTACTATCAACAGCTAGGAGAAAGCGTTCGGCTTCTCTTGCGTAGTTTTGTCGTTTACTAGCATCATCCTCTTCTGAAGCGAGTAAAGAATACTCAGCTGCTTTTTCGAGGTTCCCTTTTACCTCTTCTAAGGTGCTCACCACACTTTTTAGGATGGAAATATTATCCTCCAAATTTTGTGCGATTCTTTGGGTAGACTCTGCTCGCCTGGCAAAAGTTTTTCCCTGAAAATAAGCCCCCACATCATCCATAGGAGAATTGACTCTTAACCCTGTGGACAGCCGAGTGAGCGACTTTTCAATATTGGTCTGGTTTGACCTTATATAATTCGATAAGAATAGCGAAGCGTTGCTATTAATACTTCCAATCATATTAACCTTCCTTGTTAATTTTAAACATCCATGATGAGGAAGGTTTGGGAGTATTCCCCCATTCCTTCTCTCCGATCGTAAGGGCAAGTAAGACTGACGTTTCCCCGTTCAGTGTGTTCTATTCACCCTCTATTTTTATCGGCGATAATTTCAAAACCTTTAGCATTATTTTTTTTAATTTTGTATGGTGGGTTTTTAGCCTAAAAAGGGCTTTCACTATTTGGAGCAACATGTTAAAAGAGAAAAATTTTCCGCCTTTCAAACTTTCAGTTGCTCCTATGATGGATTGCACGGATAGACATTTTCGATATTTATTTCGATTAGTCTCTCAAAAAACTCTATTGTATACGGAAATGGTGACGGCACCAGCTATCCTTTATGGAGAGGCAGACTATCATTTAAAATACAATAGGGAAGAACACCCCCTTGCCTTGCAGTTGGGAGGTTCGGATCCCAAAGAATTGAGTGCATGCTGTAAGCGGGCAGAAGATTATGGTTACGATGAGGTTAATCTCAACGTAGGTTGTCCTAGTGCTAAGGTAAAAAAGGGGGGCATAGGGGCTTGTTTAATGGCTCAGCCTCAATTGGTGGCAGAGTGCGTCGCAAAAATGAAAAAGGCAACTTCACTTCCTATAACCGTTAAAAGTCGCATAGGGGTAGATGACCTTGATTCCTATGAGCATTTACACCATTTTATTAAAACAGTGGCAGAAGCAGGTTGTGAAGTTTTTATTGTGCATGCAAGAAAGGCTTTTTTAAAGGGCTTAAACCCTAAGGAAAATCGCACTGTTCCGCCTCTTCGGTACGATAGGGTTCAACGGGTTAAAGATGACTTCCCTCATTTATCTATAGTTTTGAATGGGGGAATTACAACACTAAAAGAAATAGAAAAGCATTTAGAACATTTTGATGGAGTGATGGTAGGGCGAGAGGCTTATGCAAACCCTCTTTTGTTTAAAGAGGTGGATAGACTTTTTTTGGGAAGTGCTTCGGAGAGTTTATTAAAGGGAGAGGATGAGGTTTCTTTAGGTAAAGAATTAATCACTCGTTATATCCCCTACATTGAACAAGAATTAAAAAAAGGGCAACGTTTACATTTAGTGACTCGTCATTTATTTAATTTGTTTACTGGAGTGCCAGGGGCGAGAGGTTTTAGGCGGTATTTGTCTGAACAAGGTGTTAAAAAAGGTGCAGGAATAGAAGTGGTACATAAGGCACTTCAATATGTATAAGATTGAAAAGTGGAAACGTAAAAAATGTTAGAAGTACGTGATTTAACGAAAGAGTTTAAGGTTCATGTTAAAGCCGCTGGTTTAAGGGGTTCTCTTCGTTCTCTTTTTTTTAGGGAATGGAAAAAGGTTGTAGCCTTAGATAAAATCAACTTAAAAGTTAATGAGGGTGAAATTGTAGGGGTACTAGGTTCAAATGGAGCAGGTAAAACCACTTTAATAAAAATACTGTCGGGCATTGTTTACCCTTCTTCTGGGGAGGCTCGAGTATTGGATTACATTCCTTATAAAAAAGAAAATGCTTTTCGTTCTCAAATTGCGTTGGTTATGGGGCAGAAGGCACAACTTTGGTGGGATTTACCTGCAGGGGATTGTTTTTTATTGTTAAAACAGATTTATCAAATTCCTTCTCAAGCCTATAAAGAGCGATTGGCAGAATTAAGTGAGACTCTCGATGTATGCCATGTTTTAAATGTTCCCCTTCGCAAGCTGAGTTTGGGGGAGCGCATGAAGATGGAAATCATTGCGGCTTTGTTGCATCAACCCAAAGTTGTTTTTTTAGATGAACCCACCATTGGGTTAGATATAGGAGCACAAAGAGCGATTCGCCAGTTTATTTTGGAGTACAGAAAAAAGCACAGCCCCATAATACTAGTAACCTCTCATTACATGGATGATATTAAAGCATTATGTAAGCGGGTATTGATATTGCGCAAAGGGAAGTTGGTTTATGATGGAAAGTTATCGGAGGTTCAATCTAAGTTTTCAGTTTATAAAATTATTGTCATTCAATTTAAAAATGAAGAAGAACTCAAAGCCTTTTCCGTTCCTCATGAATGGGGAAAAGTAATAGAGAAAGAACGGGATCAACTCAAACTCAAAGTAGAACGAGATCAAGCGAATAAAGTGACTCAACTTATTTTGAATCAGGGGGGAGACTTTAATTTAAGAATCGAAGAACAGTCCCTTGATGAAGTCATTGATTTAGTTCAAAAAGGGTAATGCATTAGAGATGTTAAGTATTTGGGTTATCATGACAATGGAATGGCGCAAGGCATTTTCTTATCGAGTTCATTTCTGGATTAATTTTTTAGGAGATGTACTCGT
The DNA here is from genome assembly GCA_964557725.1 of uncultured Bifidobacteriales bacterium. Lineage (GTDB taxonomy): Bacteria > Fibrobacterota > Fibrobacteria > UBA11236 > JADFYW01 > CAZLBO01. Next base: position 2,771 of record CAZLBO010000203.1, read on the forward strand.
TCAATTTGGAGTCGCCTATTTTTTATGGACAGCTGTTTATGCTTACAGTGAAAATAAATTATTGGGTGGATTCTCTTATTCAGCCATCTTGTTATACAGTTTATGTGTGCCCATGATAGGGAAAATTGTGAAAGGAAATGAAATTGGCCTTATTTCTCAAGAGATATATGATGGAGGGTTAAACCGTTATTTAGTTTACCCTATTTCTTTTTTTAAGTTTAAGTATTCACAACGCTTAGCGGAGAGCTTGTTGTTTCTAGTTCAGTTTGGTTTGATGATTGTACTGTATCAGGTTTTTTGGGAAAGCCCTACGGATTTACTTTTGTCATGGCAAAATTCACTTCGAGGGTTAGTTGTGTTAGGGCTTGCAGGGGTTCTCTTCTTTTTTGTGAATTGTATAGTCGAACTCATCGCTTTTTGGGCGGAGCATATTTGGAGTTTGATGATTATGCTGAGATTTGTGACTAATTTTTTAGGGGGGGCAATGTTACCCTTATCCTTTTTTCCTGAGAAGTGGGCTTCCATATTAGAATGGTTTCCCTTTTACTATTTAGTGGGCTTTCCTATCAACACCTTTTTAGGACGTCTATCTGCAGGTGAATGGGAGAGAGGTATTGTCATTCTTTTGGGATGGATATTAGTGAGCGGTGCCTTGGCAAAAGTGATATGGAAAAAAGGCGTTAAACAATATACAGGGATAGGTATTTGATGCTTCGTTACTTTAAACTGTATGGTGGTTTTCTTAAATTCTCCTTTAGCCGTGCCATGGAATTTAGAGTGAACTTCTTTTTTAGAATATTAATGGATATTATTTTTTATGCCGTTAACATCGGTTTTTTTGAAGTGCTTTATACCCATACCACTTTGTTGGCGGGTTGGAGTCGAGAAGAGTTAATGATATTTGTGGGAATGTATCTTACCGTGGATGCCTTAGTGATGACCGTTTTTGCGAATAATTTATGGTGGCTTCCCCATTATGTCAATAAGGGGGATTTAGATTATTACCTGATTCGACCTGTGTCCTCCTTATTCTTTTTGAGTTTAAGGCAATTTGCGGCGGATTCATTTATGAACTTATTGATGGCAGTGGGTTTATTGATTTATTTTATTTTAACGAGTACGCTGGAGTTTTCTTTTTTAAAGAGTTTGTTATTGGTAGGTCTTCTGTTTAACGGTGCCTGTTTGTATTACTTTATTCAATTGACTTTTATTCTACCGGTTTTTTGGTTTCAATCAAGCGATGGGCTGGCAGGGCTTTTTTATAACACCACTCGTTTTCTAGAACGCCCTCACAGTATTTATACGGGGTGGATGAAGAAGCTGTTAACCACAATTCTACCTTTTTGCTTGGTGGCCTCATACCCTGCCGATTTATTATTAAAGGGATTTAGGTGGGACTTGTTATTGTATACCGTGGGAGTCACGGTATGTTATTTTTTTGCTGTACGTTGGTTGTGGGGTTTATCTTTGCGGCAGTATTCCTCCGCTTCGTCTTGAATAAGTTCAAGACTTAATCCCCGTCATTCCCGTATTGTCGGGAATCCACAACATGAAAAGGTTAATCTGTCGCTACACTAGGTGTATGATACGGAATGATACTTACCCTTTATTCATCAAATAACTTCACTCCTAAATCTTTTTCTTCTGCTATTGTAGGACGGCGATCAATTTGGGTACAAACCCATTGGTTATTTTTGCGTTGAACTTCCATATAGACGGATTTGTGTAGATCAGAATTCAAGTTCTCCGTAAAACCCATTTGAAAGCCCTCCCAATCGGCTTCGGGGATGTTTTTTTTAGTTAAATGCTCTTGTGCCATTTTAAAAAGGTCGAGGGGTTGGGTATGTGTACAGGCCATTTGGAGTCCTTTTGTTCATTTAAATACTTTACTATTATTTAAGAGAAAAGATAAAATGATATGATGATTCAGACAAAGACTTTTCAGCACCAATTTATAGCGGGTAAACCTTCAAAAACCCCTAAATACCTTATGGTTGTTTTACATGGGCTGGGCGACTCCCTCGATAGTTTTGTGAGCCTTACCCGTGAATTTAACCTTCCTGAAATGGATTATTTATTGATTAATGCCCCTGATGATTACTATGGGGGCTATAGCTGGTACGATTTTCAGGGAAACCAAGCAGAAGGGGTTATTCGTTCTCGGGCTTTTCTCATGACCTTATTGGAGGAGTTAGAGGAGCAAAATGTCCCTAGTGAACGGGTATTTTTCTTTGGATTTAGTCAGGGTTGCTTGATGAGTTTGGATTTGGGGTTGCGTACAAAAAAGAAATTAGCAGGAAAGGT
>CAZLBO010000204.1:0-5063 GCA_964557725.1 uncultured Bifidobacteriales bacterium
TATAAGGCAATAGGGTGACTGAATACCAAAGAACCCCTCATTTAACAAACTTTAGATAATAAAAAATATGACAAGTAAACCCACTCACCCTTTAAAAATAGCTCATTTATCCGATTTACATTTTCGCAATCGCATCCCTGGGCCTGCAAATATCCCTACTCGCCATGGGCGAACGTTATATAAAAAATTTCCTCAGATTCTTGCGAAATTAGAAGAAGAGGGCATTGATATTTTAGTGCTGACAGGAGACATATTAGATGCTCCTCGATGGATGACCCGTGATGGATTTTATTATGATGTAGATATTAGTTATTGGGAACAAATGGTCTATCTAGACTATCTCTCTGTAGCCGCCATGTTAAAATCAGTATCTTTTAAAACAATCATATTACCAGGGAATCACGATCATCCTAAAATGTTTCGCAAAGTTTTTGGCCGTCAATTAGAGCCTGTAGAGGTTAAGGGTTATACTTTTTATGCTTTTGCTGATTGGCCTCATCGGGCAAGCCACGGAAGGCGGTTTGATAAAGAACGAAAGTTTTTTGATGAGGCTTTATTGAATGGGCCAGAGAATCAAATTCATTGTCAGCATTATGTTATTGCCCCAGAAGTAACTGAAAATTACCCCTATAATTATGCGGAATATAAGGAACTTTGGCAAAGGATAGAAACAAGCGGAAAGGTGAGGTTATCCCTTAATGGGCACTATCACCAAGGAGCAATGTATGTGAACCCCGATAAAAAAGAAAGGGGGACTCATTTTATAACTGTTAAGGCATTATCAGAATTACCTTTTTACTATAATATTTATGAGTTAAATGGAGAAAGTATTTCGATTTCAGAAAAGAATTTGGGAGGCTTAGCAGAACAACGAAAGGCAATTTTTTTGGATAGAGATGGGTGTTTAACTCAAGCCGCTCGTTTTTATGGAGGTCCAGAAGATATTCAATTAATGGAAGGGGTGGGGGAGGCCTTAAAGAAATTAAGAGAGAAGGGTTATGTCTTAATTCTGGTGACGGATCAAGCTTGTGTAGGAATGGGGTATAGTAATCGAGATTTTGTTCATTGGACTCATGATGAGTTGTGCAAACAGCTCACAGAGGCTGGAGTAGAATTAGAGGGTATTTATTTTTCAATTGGAGCAGGTAAAGAGGGTGTTTTGGAGGAGTTTAAACATACGCGTTTTAAAAAGCCTTCTCCCGATTTTATTTTAAAAGCAGAAAAAGACTTACATATTGATTTAAGCCGTTCTTACATGGTAGGGGATCGATGGACAGATTGCTTATGTGGCATAAAAGCGGGAGTTAAGTCCGTACTTGTTCGCACAGGGCTGGGAACAGAACAAGAGACGTTAATTCCAGAGAATCAAGACGTTTTAGTGGTAGACGATATGGCTTCTTTTGCGAAAGTTTGTGATTGAAAGGGGCAGAAACTTTGAATAATATTTAAAAAGTGTAATATAAATTGACAGGGTAGTATTTGTGCAATAAGTTAATAGGTAATTAAATACCTAACGGCTTTGCCACTAAAGTACCGGAAATAGTTTCTGTAAAATTGTGGATAAAGAATCAGATATCATTTGTAAAAAAAGAGAAACAAAAGAAATGAAGAAATTTAAATGCATAGGATTAAAAGCTTTGGTTTTAATGGGAGTTATTTTTACTGGTACTGTATATTCTCAAATATCAGAAAATAAATTATCATTGCAAGAAGAAAAAGCAGGTTACGATCTTTTGTTTAATGGAACAGATTTAAATAATTGGCATGCTTATCGCACTAATGCAGTAACAAATGCTTGGACAGTTAAGTCTGACGGAAAATTGGGAGCGCGGATTGAAAATCAATCAGGGGACAAGTTACCCATTTTAACAAACAAAAAGTATCAAAACTTTGATTTGAAAATTAATTGGCAGTGTCCTGAAAATGGAAATAGTGGTATTTTTATTCGCTATCTAGAGGTCGCTGCTACTGCTAATAATAAACGTTCTGGTCCTGAAGCACAGGTTGTAGGGCCAAAGCACTCTGATGGTCAAAATCAAAACCATACCCCTGGAGCCGCTTATGATATGTTTCCTGTTCCGGACTCACTAAGGCATCAGTGGACAAATGTAAGTGGAACTTGGAATGAGTTTCGAATAATTGCCTATGATAGTAATATTGTCCACTATGGAAATGGAATAAAATTATTAGAATATAAAATAGGAACACCAGAATATATGGTTGCATATAATAAAAGTAAGTATGCGGGGGATGGGAATAATGGGATGTATTATGATTTACATGAAGGTAGCTTTCTTTTGCAACATCATGGAGAAATAGGCATTACTTATCGAAATATTAAAGCAAAAAAATTAAGTGTACATCCTTTTCTACAAGAATTTCCCAAAGGAAAGTGGCCTGACATTTTAGCTCAGAGTTATGTATTGGGGAAGAGGGGCTGCACAGTAGCCTCAAGTCCTAACTATGATTCAACGGCAGAAGTAGGGGATGGAAGTTGTGTAAGTTCTGTTTATCAAAAAGAAATGGTGAACTTAAAAGTAGGGTTAGAAAAACGGGGAGGGCAATTTCTGATTAAACTTCCGATGAAGTATTCAAAAGTAAATTTATATAAGATTAATGGGAGTAAAATTGAAATACAAAAAATGGGGCGTCTAAATTATGTAGTGAATGAAGAACAGATAACTTCTGGATTGTATTTTCTGACCGTTAGAGTTGGAAGACAGAGGTTTTCAAAACTACTAGTGTTTAGAAAGAATTAAAACGTCATGATTTGTAATAAATGCGTAAGGAATATTACAATTATTATGATTGTATTTTTTTGCCTATCCATTTTAGCTTCTCAAACACGACCAAACATTGTTTTTATATTTTCAGATGACCAATCGTGGCCTCATGCTGGGGCTTATGGCGATAGCGTGGTTCGTACTCCTATTTTTGATAAGATAGCAAAACAGGGCGTTTTATTTAATAACGCTTTTGTGGCTTCACCCAGTTGTTCTCCCTCTCGGGCAGCTGTGTTGACGGGTCGTAATATTTGGGAGTTAAAATCGGCTTCAAATTTACATGGGGTATTTCCCGATAGTCTTTTGACTTACCCCAAAATATTGCAAGACGCTGGGTATGAAGTTGGAAAAAGGGGAAAAGGCTGGGGTCCAGGGCGGTCTGATGTCAGTTGGGCAAAGAACCCTGCTGGTGCAAGTGTGGCAACCTTTGCTTCTTTTTATAACAATAGAGATACCTCAAAGCCTTTTTGTTATTGGTTTGGTAGCACTAATCCCCATCGGCCCTATGCAAAAGGAGAGGGACTTGCCTCAGGCAAGAACCCTGACAAGGTTGTATTGCCAAAGTTTTTACCAGACTCTCCTGAAATTCGCAGTGACATACTTGACTATTATCAGGAAATTGAAAGTTTTGATAAGGAGGCAAAAGAAGTTTATGAAACTCTTTTAAATGATGGTGCCCTTCAAAATACAATGATTGTGATAAGCAGTGATAATGGAATGCCTTTTCCCCGTGCAAAAGCAAACCTTTATGATGGGGGAACAAGGGTTCCTTTAGCAATTATGTGGCAAGGTAAAATTCCTGCGGGGCGTGTGGTAGATGATTTTGTGAACCTTATGGATTTAGCCCCTACTTATTTGGAGGCCGCAGGGGAACCTATACCGCAAAGTATGACAGGAAAAAGCTTCTATTCCACCTTAATTTCTAAATCGGAAGGATGGGTAGATAATACAAGGGATAGGGTTTACATGGCTCGTGAGAGGCATACAAGTGCTCGCGACAATAATTATGGATACCCTAGTAGAGCTATTCGAACAAAGGAATATTTATACATATGGAATATACATTCTGAACGATGGCCTGCAGGAAATCCAAATGGTTACGAAGATGTTGATGGTAGTCCTTCAAAGGAGTGGATGTTGAGCAATAGAACTCCTACAGACAAAAATTATTTTGAATTGGCTTTTGGAACTCGTCCAGAACATGAACTTTATGATTTAAAGAGAGATCCTCACCAATTAAAAAATGCGGCATACAATGGGGCTTATATTCCTATTAGGGATAGTTTGAGAAAGATGCTTGAAACTTATTTACGGAAAACAAAAGACCCTCACTTAGTAGGTAATGGTGCTGATTTTGAAACATACCCTCAAGTGAGAACTATTCGTGATATTAAACCTGTGACACCCACAACTCCCTATATTGATAGCTTGCAAGGTAACCCAACAGGGACAAAAGATAAAGGTTTTTTTAATCCATATTTATCGAAAGTTAAATGGAAGAAAACTGTTGAAGGTTGGACGTTTGTGAATAAAAATAGTTTTGATGTTGTTGTTCATGTTTATAGCCTTTTAGGGAACGAAGTTAATTCAAAAAAGGTTTCAGCCTTTGGACAAGTTATTTTGCGCAACAATAAAGAAACTGGTCTTTTTATTGTGGAGATAAAAAGAGGAAAGCAGTTATTGAAATCACCCGTTATTCTTATTTGAATTAAAATTACTATTCAATGATTGAATTCGAAATATTTTTTTTAGTCTCAGGGTGCATGGAGATGCCTGGTAATTGATACCAAGTGCCTCCACTGTTGTTGCGAATAACGGATTGATCAATCGTTAAGGTTCCTGTACGATTATTACTAATAAAAAAAATGGCAGATCCATGCTCATTGACTTGATTATGTTCTATTTGCGTGCCACACAGAGAGAGCGTCATGGTGTTTCCGTCGTTATAAATAGCTCCTCCACTTCCTCCCCCTGGGGTGCCCTTTTTTGCGGGATTTGCGCCGTTGCCAATAGCTTGGTTGTGTGAAAAGAGGCTATTAATTAAAGTCCAAGAGACTCCAATACTGCTAATTGCCCCTCCGTTTGAACCTCTATTTCCTAAAGTATCAGCTCCTCCAAAAGTACTATTGACAACATACACGGGTTTTTTCTCAAACTGGTCAAATACTCTTATGGCACCTCCTCCTACATCAGGGCCAAGATTAGCACAAACATTATTAAAAAATCGACAATTTATTACTTTAAATTGGCCTCCACGCACCCAAATAGCACCTCCACCCT
>CAZLBO010000205.1:0-5040 GCA_964557725.1 uncultured Bifidobacteriales bacterium
GACTAAAATTTGATTTAATTGTTTTAGATGTAGATATGCCCATTATGAGCGGTTTAGATACGGCGCGGATGGTTAGAGATAAAATACCCGATATGCGAATTGTTTTTTGTACGGGACGGCAACATCAATACCAAATGCGAGATGTTTTACAACAGCCGAGTACATGGGTAATTAATAAACCTTTTAATATTGATGAGCTCGCTAAGGCTTTGAAAATTGCTTTAACATAGGTAAACGATAAAAGTGGCTAAATTAAAAGGATTACTTTTTTATGGGTTGGTATTTGGAACTTGCTTCCTCTATTACCCCTTTGTGTTTTTGTATGTTCGTATTACAGGGCATAGAAAAATAATGCTGAGCATTGTTCCTCATTTTTTTGGAATGGTGTTTAAGCTTTTTGGAATAAAGGTAGAGGTGACGGGGTTTGAAAATCTTGACCCTAATAAAGCGTATCTCATTGTGTGTAACCATCAAAGCTTTTTGGATATTCCTATTGTGATACGATACATACGCATTGTCGCTTTTTTAGCTAAAATTGAAATCAGTAAATGGCCATTATTTGGCTATGGATTGCGACAGGCAGATTGTGTTTTTGTGGATAGAAAGGATAGGCGTTCAGCTAAAAAGGTTGGGCCTGCAATGTTAAGCAAAATGAAGGAAAAGGTGAGCTTTTGTGTTTTTCCAGAAGGAACTCGTTCAAAAAAGGGTGAGTTATTACCTTTTAAAGCAGGTATTTTTAAGATAGCGATGGAATCGGGGTTTGAAATTCTGCCTGCGGTGATAGTCGATACATGGAAAATTCTTCCTAAAAAATCATTTGCACTAACATCAGGGACGATACACCTAAAGATTATGCCACCTGTATCAGCAGATAAGTATGAAAAACCAATAGAACTTAAAGATAAGGTAGAAAGTATATTTAAAGAGTCGTTGAGTTTTTCTCATTAATATAATGGAAATCGTAATAGAATTATTTTAAAACCGTTTTTGACGGGGAGTGTTGTGAATGGCTAATATACCAAGCCAGAAAAAAATTGTTGGAGCATTAAAAGAAACAGGAAGTCCTTTATCTATTGCACAATTGTGTCGGTTGTTAAAAGTGTTGGCACCTGAAAGAAAAACTTTTAAACGCGGTTTACGGAAAATGATCGGACGAAAACTGATTGTTAAAAATAAAAATGGAACTTACCGTTTATGGGTTGAACGAATTAGCCCTGAAAAAAAATTAAGATCTTCTCAAACCCTTAGTCCAGGTGAATCACTTATTGGGCGATTAAAGGTAAAAGGGGGAAAGTATAAAATACATGTTCTTAAAGGAGAGACGAGAGAAAAGGAAGTCTACGGAGTCAATGAAGAGAACATCAATGGAGCAGTTGCTGGTGAACTTGTTTCTTTTCAACTAAAAAAGAGTGAAGAGGGCAAAGAGGGAATCGTCATTATTTCTGGAACATTGGGGCGTTCCGACTCCTTTGCTTCTATTTCAAAAAAGTTTTTGAGTGCCAATGATTTAAAGCCCAACTTCCCTTATAAAGTAAAACAAGAAGTTGAATTAGTGGAAGAGGTCTTTAAAAAGGCACTAGGGAATAAGAATAGAATAGATTTAAGAGCGGAACGAGTGATTACTATTGATCCCCGTGGGGCGAGGGATCATGATGATGCGCTTTCACTGAGAAGAACTCCTTCTGGAGGATGGGTGCTGACTGTTCATATTGCCGATGTCGCAGAGTTTGTTTCTTCTCATTCGGCTTTGGATAACGAGGCGGCGCAAAGGGCCTATACAAATTATTTGCCGTGGATGTCTGTGCCAATGTTACCAGAAAAGTTGTCCACCAACTTGTGTAGTTTAAAGGAAAATGAAGAAAGATTAGCGCTTTCTTGTAAGATTCATTTTAATGGGGGAGGGCGAGTCACTCGTTATTCCTTTTTTGAAAGTATTATTTGTGTGAAGTCTTTTTATACTTATGAACATGCTCAAAAATTATTTGATTCTGGTGATGAGTATTTTAAAAAATTTGCTGAATTTGCTCGCTTGTTAAATAAGAGAAGGGTGGATGATGGCTTAATGGAGTTTAGCTTTCCTGAACCTAAAGTTATTTTAGGGGAGGACGGTGCCCCCGAGACGATTGAATTGACAAATCGCTGTGAGGCCTATAATTGGATTGAAGAATGTATGTTGATTGCGAATCAATGTACGGCTAAATTTTTGACGAAAAATAAACTTCCTGGTATGTATCGTGTTCATGAATTTCCTGAAAAGGAAGCCATTCAAGAACTATTACAGATAGAAACGATTCTCGATCAACTAGGAACAGGAAATACTCCTTCTTTATTAAAGCACTCAAAATTTGATGAAGATGAAATACGTAATTTTTATTTAAAGTTAGTGAATAACCCGGTGTCTTCAAATTCGGGAACTTTACAACTTAGTTTACAGCGAATGATTTTAAGAACCATGAAAAAAGCTCAATATTCTGTAGATAGTCTAGGGCATTTTGCTTTGGGTTGGAAGGATTACGCACATTTTACTTCTCCTATCCGTCGTTATGCAGATTTGTGGAATCATAGAATGATTAAACTTTTTCTCAGAGGAAAGCCCTTGGATAAGAATGACTTACAAGAGGCCATTGATAGAGCGAACAGTATTTCTGAAAAAGAACTAGAGGTTCAAAAAATTGAACGGAGAGGGATGAAATCCTCTACAGCATGGATATTAAGAGACTACATAGGGCAAGAATTTGAAGGTGTAGTTAATGGTTTGGATAAGTTTGGCATTTATGTGCTTTTAAATAATAAGATATTATACGGAGAAGGCTGGTTAGGTTTGGCACGTTTAAAAGACGATTATTATGAGTTTAACCCAGAAGCAATGCAAACAGTGGGTAGACGAAGAAAGAAGGTTTTTAAAATGGGAGATAAGATAAAAGTGCGTGTGGCTTCTGCTGATCCAGTGAGTAGCAAAGTGGACTTTGATTTAGTCAGGTAAATTTTATTTTAATGTCATGAATACAGAAATCAAAATACAAATTTTATTAGTGGTAATGATGTCAGGGGTTTTAGTAGTTGCCCTGATGTTGATTAGTAATGCATTGGGAAATATCCATAATGTGGTGACTCGTTTTGAAGAGATCATTGAAAAAGAAAACCGCTTGGAAGTTCTAAAAAAATCATCAAAGATCAACCGAGTTTCTAAGAAGAAGAAAATAGAACAAGTAAAAAGTTTGAGGGCCAAATCTTTGTTAAATGTTCACATCCCTAAAAATAAAAAAAATGACAAAGACGCTTAAACCCGGCAAATTATTTGTCATCTCCGCTCCTTCAGGTGCAGGCAAAACAACTTTAAAGGATAAACTTACAGAAGTTTTTCCTAATTTAAAATACTCTATTTCAGCCACTACTCGTCCTATGAGAGAGGGAGAGGTGAATGGACAACATTACTATTTTAAAACATTGGGTGAATTTGAAGCCTTGATTGAAAGTGGTGATTTTGTGGAGTATAACCGAGTACATAATAATTATTATGGAACCTTAAAAGCCCCAATTGATAATTTACTGTCTCGTGGATACCATGTTATTTTTGATTTAGATGTATATGGAAAGATCAATTTTGATAAATGTTACCCAAATGCTGTTGGCGTTTTAATTTTGCCTCCTAGTTTAGAGGAGTTAGAACGTCGTCTCAAAAAGCGACAATCAGAAGATAATGAGACTTTGCAGTTAAGGTTAAAGAATGCAAAAGATGAAATGGAATTTGCTCAAAACAAAGGTAAATATGAGTATCGTGTGATTAACGACCAACTAGAAGATGCCGTAAAAAAAATTACAGGCATATTCAAAATGGAGATGGATCAAGCGTAAGAGGCTAGATCCTCATCTTTTTTTTAAAACGCCACACCACCATTCACCACCCTGAAATTCGTGAATAAGATCCCAAGGTTTATTTTGTAGATAAGTCATTATTTTTTCACGTTCTTCTACTAGAATTCCCGACCAAATACAAATGCCTTGCTCAGATAACCAATGGTAACAAGAGGCAATTAAGGGCATGGATAAGGTTCTGATCATGTTGATAGAAAGAACATCCACAATAGGTTTTTCTTTAAGGCAGTCGGTGAGCCCCAAAATAAATTGTGGGGGAGGTTTTGGATTATTAAGCTGAGTGTTTAGAATTAAATTGTCAAAACAGTCATCATCTCCTTCCACTCCTAGGGTACTTTTTGCTCCTAACAAATTGGCGGCAAAACATAAAATCCCTGAGCCTGCACCTACATCCATAAAGCGTTTATTCTGAAGTTGAGGTTGTATAAGCTCTAAGGCTTGACAAGGGAGTTGGGTGGAGGGATGGTGTCCTGTGCCAAAGGCCATTTGGGGTTCAATTTTAAGCCAAAGTTCATTGGGCTGAAGGGTAGGAGGGGCCCATTCGGGGCCAATCCAAATGGAAGGGGAGACTTTGACAGGTTTAACGGACTCACGCCAAGTTTTGTTCCAGTCTTCATAGGGGATAGCATCGATTTGGAAGACAGAGTTTAATTGGTTTTTTTTCAAGTGTAAAAGGGTGATTTGTGCTTCTTCTTTTTGAGTAAAGAAAAGCTTTAATTGATTTTCTGTTTCCTCACATCCTACGAGGCCACTTTCACCTGCGTGATAGAGTATTAGTTCTTTATTGGCTTCCTCAACATCCTTACAAATTAAGCAATAGGTGTCGGGTCTCTTTTTTTTGAGAGTGGGTGTTGTTGTCATGGGTTAGAATAATTCTTCTTGTATTTCAGAGCTTTTAGGAGGAGCAAAGCCTAAATGACGATAGGCCTTGGCCGTTGCAATTCTCCCTCTTGGTGTGCGATTGAGTAACCCAGATTGAATCATGTAAGGTTCGTAAACTTCTTCTAGGGTTTCATTTTCTTCTCCCACAGCGGCTCCCAATGTGGTAAGGCCTACGGGTTGGCCTTCAAATTTTTGAATCAGTGTTTTGAGAATGTTTCTATCCATTTGGTCGAGGCCTAAAGGATCGATTCCTAACATTTCAAGAGTTTTTAAAGCAATGGG
>CAZLBO010000206.1:0-4998 GCA_964557725.1 uncultured Bifidobacteriales bacterium
CTTTTAATTTTGATAATTCTGACATGATTTAAACGTCTAGGTCGATTTCACCTAATACTTTATCTACTCAATTCCTTAACAAAACAAATCACCTAGCAAGTCTAATCGTCACTTTACTCTCATTAAAAGATACTTACTTTTCGAACCCAACTCATTTTTTCATTTTTTATTGTCACAAAATACAAACCACTTGTTAATTGGCGAAGATCAAAAGATTTGATTCCTGAATTTACTCTTCCCTGAAAAATAACCTTTCCCATTACATTCTTAACCCATAGTTTAGAACTGCCTTTAACAGGGGATTGAATCAACAATTCCTTATTCCATGAATTATACTGAATCCAACCATTCGATTTTCCCAAGCTTTTTCTTGCAATAGGAACAATAACACATGAACCATCATTGACTGTAGCATACAAACTAAAGTTAGAAGCCTTTATATTAGTACATCCGTCAATTTTAGGTTCAGTAGGAGGATTGGGAATAACAAAATCGAGAGGCATATTTGCATTTGCAGTGTCTCGCCAAGTTTTTAGTTTCCAGCGAAGCAAGTTCGCTATTTCAGGTTCAACACTCGCCAAGTCTACCTTCTCTGCTTTGTCGGACGTCACCTTGTATAATTCATAACTATAAGGATAAACCGTAACCTTATCACTCGCAGCCTTTCCTCCAAACCATTCTACTAATTTATATTCACCAAAACGTATAGCGCTTCCTGGTAAAGTACCAGGGTTTCCACCATGCAAATGAGGATAATGAAATATAATTTCCTCGGTTCTCATTGGAGAAGCACCTCTCCCTCGAAGCAAAGAAACTAAGCTTTTTCCATCGGCATGTTGAGCAGGCTTAGGAGGAAGCCCAGCCATTTCTAAAAGTGTCGGATAAATATCCATCCCTACAACAGGTGTACTCACTACCCTTCCCGCTTTTGTCACCCCTGGCCATCTCACGAAAAAGGGAACCCGAATCCCTCCCTCATAAAGCCAACCCTTTGCTCCTCGTAGCGGTAAATTAGAAGAAGTATTGTTCCAATAAGAAACACCACCATTGTCCGATGTAAAGATAACCACGGTATTATCCGTTAATCCTAAGCTATCCAGTTTCTTTAAAACCCTCCCCACATTAGAATCTAAATGATGTACCATTGAAGCAAATTTGGGTGAATCATCACAACTTCTAAACTTTGAACCTCTCACATCTCCTTGCCACTCTGGTGTTGTACAAGGGTTTGTTGAATTTGTTTTTTTTGTTTCATAATAAGTTATAGTTTCCGGCTTTCCATCAATGGGCGTGTGAACAGTATAAAAGGAAAAATAGAGTAAAAATGGGTTAGCCTTGTTCGCATTCATCCAGCTAATCGCTTCACTTCCCAATCGATCCGTTAGGTACTCTCCATCAGGTCCATCTGATAATTTAGAATTCTTATAAGGAGAGAAATAGCCCCCAGGGGGTTGCCCTTTATCTAAGCCTCCTTTATTTACATCAAAGCCTTGGTTTTCAGGAAAGTATGCTGAGCCTCCCAAATGCCATTTACCAAAAAAACTGGTGGCATAACCTTCTTTCTTAAGTGCCTCAGCAAAAGTCTCTTCTTCTAAGGGTAAAAATCTTTTATATACTGTTCCATTTTCTCCGCCACCAATCCACTGAGTAATTTGTAATCGTCCCGGATTTTTTCCTGTTAAAAGTGCCGCTCGAGAAGGTGAGCAAACAGGATGGGGAGCGTAGCCATCGGTAAACCGTACTCCACTATTTGCTAAGGCATCGATGTTAGGTGTTTCATAAAATTTTGATCCTTGAATCCCCAGATCGGACCATCCTAAGTCATCAACTAAAAAAATTAAAAAATTAGGCTTTTGAGCCCAATTCACTGAAACTCCAAACAGGAAAAACGTAGCTAATAAGTATTTTTTTATACCACTCATATTTTGTTCCTTTGACTATTTATTTCTTGTCCAAATATACTTTGCATTTGATTTTAAATCTTATCATTTAAATAAGTTAAATGATAAGCCATTGTCTAAAGTCCCTTTTTTGAACTTTATATTTTATTCGCAGGCCATATAAAAATTTTATGTACCTCTTTATGCCTTTTAAATTGTAAATGAAAAAAGTGAAGCCCTTGACTTCTTATCATTGACAAATCGTGAGATTTTGAAGAATTTTTATTTGCATGAAAAATTATTTTTCCCATCGTATTCATTATTTTTAACTGATAATTTTCTGAGCTATTTATTGTAAGGTAGTTTTGCTCAAAAGCCCACTTCACTTTTTTAAATTGGCGTACATTTTTAATTGAAACAACCTTTGAGGTCAAGCAAGAGTCTCTATCGTGATAATTTACACTTGAGCTATACTCTACATAATTTGTATCTCTACACCCTATAACAAGCCCTGTAGGTCGTGTGGGGATGATAGGTTTACGCGGTTGATTGTTTGTTTTTAAAGCAGGGTACTGTGCGTTGCGTTGCTCTAATCCGTTCATCAATTGAGTCGCCAAAACATAAAGGTCTTCTTTATTTGTATTAATTAAATTATTCGTTTCCCCAATATCCTTAGATAAATCATATAGCTCCCATTTTTCACTCTCATAAAAATAAATCACTTTTAAATCTCCATTTCTCATTGAACTGTGAGGGTCAAAACCTGGGCCATTTGGTCCCCATTTATGTGGATAATGAAAGAACAACTTAGTGTTTGTTCGCATTGATGTTGTGTCTCCTTTAATAAAGTCCGTAATATTTTGCCCTTCTATACTGTCTTTTAAGGAAGCTGGAAGAGGAGCGTTTGCCCATTTTAAAAAAGTAGGAAAATAATCTTCGCATATTATTTGTTGAGAAGAAGTTGTATTTGCATTTATTTTAAATAAATTTTGAGGAGAGTTCTTTGCCCAACTCACAATCAATGGAACTCGTGTACCCCCTTCATATGCAGAACCTTTACCTGCTTTAAGCGGGCGATTATGTGTATTCCTTCCCGTTCCCATAGGCGTTTGTTTTCTGACAGCATGGGTCAACCCCCCATTATCTGAAGTAAAAACAACAATGGTATTTTCCGATACCCCTAAAGAATCGACTGTGGCAAGAATCGACTTTAAACTGGCATCCATCCCCTCTATCATAGAAGCATACTTTGCTTCAGTACTATTCACTCCCTTATCAAGGTACTTTTGCACATAGGTTCGATGGGCTTGTATTGGGACATGAACAGCATAATGTGCCATATACAAATAGAATGGCTTCCCCTCTTGTACAGATGTTTTTACTGCCTTATTAACTTCCAAAGTCAAAGCATCCGTTAAATTAATCATCTGCCCATAGTATGACTCTAATCCAGGTCCCATTGCCCATCCGCCACTTGAAAAGTTATTTTCTCCCCAATAATGCCCTGGCCCCCCATTTTGGCTCCCTCCAATATTCACATCAAATCCTAAGTTTTGAGGATCCGCACCGCTCGTTCCTCCTGCACCCCAGTGAGCCTTTCCTGCATGAATTGTTTTGTATCCCACGTTCCGCAACAACTTGGGCAAAGTTATGGTTGTAGATTGAATTCCGTTTAACTTCCAGCCAATAGGTGCTTTTAAATTTTTAGTTGTTTTCGAAGTTTCTTTGTCTTTGTCTTTTGTCCAATTAGTCACATGATGCCGAGCGGGGCTTAGTCCTGTCATAATACTCGTCCGAGTGGGGCTACAAACGGCATGGGCATATGCATTTGTAAATTTAACCCCACTTTTAGCCAATTTTGTCATTGTAGGCGTCACATAATGGCGATTAAATGCTGTAGTATCGGTATGAAATGGCACTTCTGTATCTTGCCAACCCATATCATCCACTAAAAATAAAATGATATTCGGTTTTGTTTGGGCAAATAAAGCTTCACTTGCTAAAAGAAAGAACGTCAATGCCAAAGTTTTTTTCAATTTTGCTATAAATATTGTGTTCATGACATAAATTTAACCTTTTTAAGTAAACCTCGCTACCAATAATGACACGAAAATCTGTTACTTCTCCATTTTGATTTTGGTTTTCAATTTGGCTTTAAAAAGCAATACTTGTTTTTACCCTCTCGCTTTCCTTATAATCAGGAGGTCTGAAAAGATGAGGTACTCAAAACTTTTCTTTTATCGTTTTTTTAATAAAGTTCGTCAATTCTATGTGGTTTCTTTAAACTATGCATTACACTAAAAATAAGTTTAAAGCGATTCTCCCTAAAATCCTTTTTTTATTTTTCCTCTTAAATACTTTCCTTTTTGCGTCTCAATCCACCGTAGGCTATTGGCAATTCTTTGAAAATACAGGGATAACCATCTCCGACTCATCAGGAAACTTTGCCATGGGAACAGCAATGAACACCACCCTTGCTACTTTCTGGGCTGACAGTGGAGAATCAGGTTTATTTGATGGTGTTGATGATTACATTGATATTTCACACCAAAGCCCACTCGATTTATCTGATGCTATTTCTATTTCTGTTTGGGTAAAGCTCAATAGCCTCGGAACTATGCAAACTATTCTCGATAAATCTATCAGTACAGAAACCAACTATACATTAGGGATTAATGATTCAAACAAAGTAATCTTTCAATTTTTTGGTTCAGCAAACTCTCAAATCAATAAATTTAAAGGTTCAAGTATTCTGACAACCGATACTTGGTATCATATTGTTTTGACCTACGATGCCACTATTAACCCTAACATATACATCAATGGCTCACTCGAATCAGGAGGTTCCTGGATTAACCCAAGTGAAATCAATGAGCTTAAACCAAACGCAGGAAATCTTTCTATCGGAAATTCTATTCGTTCTAACTGGGGCTACTTCAACGGTTCGATTGGGCACCTAAGATTATTCAAATCTATCCTCACTCCCACTCTCATCGACAGCCTTAAATCAGAAGATATAGCTCAAATAAAGCACCAAAGTGGGTCTCTTGTTTTAGGCGAAGGAACTTTAAATTCAAGTTTAGGAGGAGGGCTTTTCACTGGTACAAATGCTAAGCCT
>CAZLBO010000207.1:0-4987 GCA_964557725.1 uncultured Bifidobacteriales bacterium
CAGATGATGAAAGTCAAAATGCAATTGGTTGGAACACTCTTGAAATTGTAATACATGCTTCAGATTCAGCCATTCATATTGTTAATGGGGATACAGCCCTTAAGGCTTATAATATCAAATATATTTACCCTAATGATAATCCTTTAAAGCCAGGGGTACCGTTGATAGAGGGGAGTATTGCTTTACAGGCAGAGGGGGCAGCAGTCATGTACAAGAATATTGAAATACGCCCTTTATTACCTAATGGGAGAGTACTTATTAAAGGGTGTACAAATCCTACGGCCTCTAATTATAATGCTTTGGCGACAGTGGATAACGCTAGCTGTGCCGTTTCGGTATTCTCTCGCAAAAATTATTTTAAGAATCAGAGTATAGAAGGACGGCGTTTAGGGGGAAGGGTTCAAATAAAGCTTAAGAAAGCGGAAAGGTTTTTGGGAGATGAGAGCTTACAGGTTTACTCTTTAGCCGGCAAAAAGCTTTTGACTTTAAGGTATGAGAAAACTCAGTTCATGTGGGTTTCAGAAAAGGGTATGATTGACGCAGGGCTCTATGTGGTGACTCTTGAATCAAAAGGAGAAAAACTCTTTGCAAAGACACTTTACATGGAGTGAGAGAGAGGAAAACGCCTTTTGTTCACTAACTGTTTACATAAATACTTAGTTTCTGAATAATAATTAGCCTTTTTGAGATAGATTAAAGATAATTGACGTTACCCTGTTAACTTGTATTTGTGAGTTTGAAGGGTTTTTTTGGCTAATAGAAGGGCATGACGTGACAATTTCAATTTTTGAGTATGTGGATTATCGCTTATTTTTACGGGATATTTATGCGGAGAAAAAAGCAAAACATAAGTTTTTTTCTTATCGGTATCTTTCAGAGAAGTCTGGATTAAATTCCCCTGGGTTTTTCACATGGATTCTTCAGGGTAAGCGTAATTTATCTCAGAGATTGATTCTCAGGTATGTAGATATTTTTGGGTTGGAAGGCAATGAGGCTCAGTATTTTGAATTATTGGTTAATTATAATCAAGCAAAAACACAAGAAGAGAAGAGTCATTTTTTTGGAAAAATAGCACTGATTACACATAAGGATGGCGGAACCATTATTGACCCACAACAATATCGTTTTTATGATAAATGGTATTATCAAGCGGTTTGGTCGTCGTTAAACTTTAATTTATTTAATGGAAATTTTTCCACTTTAGCAAAGAGTATGATACCTAAAATATCGGTTACTGAAGCGAAGGATGCGATTAAAGTATTAAGAGATTTAAAATTGATAGAAAAAAATTCGCAGGGTTATTTTCAGCAAACGAATGAGGTGTTGACAACGGGCGAACAGTGGCAATCAGAAATTATTAATAGTTTTCAAATGATGTCTATTGATTTAGCCAAAAATGCAATAGATAGTGTTCCCAAGGAGGATAGAAATGTTTCTACTATTATTGGGGCTTGTTCTCAAAAATCATTTGAGGAGATAAAGGCCTTGTTAGAAAAGACTAGACGAGAAATAGTGGGAATCATGGAAAAGGAAGATGATCCAGAGGTGGTTTATCAATCGAATTTTCAATTTTTTCCATTGACACAGCGAAGAAAAAAGAAGGGGTTGGCTTGAGATGAGAATACTAATACAAATAATGTACTTTGCTTGTGTTCTTTTATTATTGAATTGTACTAAAAATGTTGAAACGGCCTCGGGAGTTTCTGTGACAACTAATGGTTTTGCTATGTACTCCGATTCAACTATTGTGACAAATGCAGTGGTTCGTTTGAGAAGCGAAAGTTATTTGGTCTCTTCATTAAATTTAGGGGACAAAAAAATTAGTCTTGATACAATGACAAATGATTCAGGTTTTTTCAGTTTTAATAAAATAGGGCTTGGCCGTTTTATTGTTGAGGTGAGTGATGATAACGGATACGCAGGTGCTTTAGTATTTAATCGACAGGATAGCACAGAAGATAAGGTGTTACCTAAAATAACTTTAAAAAAGGTTAGTACTTTAAATGGAAAAATTGATTTGACAAACCTAAAGGGAAAGACTTTGTCGATTCAAATCAATGGGCTTGAACGTAAAGTAGACGTGGATAGTAAAACAGGTCAGTTTAGTTTGGTTTTACCTGAAGGAGAATTTACACTGAGCTTGGTAGAAAATAAAAGTAGAGAAGTAGTTAAAAAAATATTTATTCAAGATGTGGTGTCCGCGGATACTGTTGAGTTACCTAAAGTTAATTTGGGCAACAATCAGAATGAATGGAGTTACTTTCAAAAAATTTATTTAAATACGTCTTCCACAGGAGCAAACATTGATATAACAATGACTGACTTTCCTGTAATGATTCGATTAGATTCCACAAATTTTGATTTTTCCTTTTCAAAGGGAACGGATTTAAAATTTACGAGAAAAAGAGAAGTCTTACCTCATCAAGTAGAGGTTTGGGACCGTAAACAAAAAAAGGCTGTTATTTGGGTAAAGATCGATTCTCTTTTTGGTAACACAAGTTCTCAATTTATTGAGATGTTCTGGGGGAGAGATTCTGTCGTTGATCCTTCTTCAGGTATGTTAGTTTTTGATGGGTCAAATAGTTATGGAGGAGTTTATCATTTGAGTGAAGATTATTCTCAATCGGTGGAGTATTTAGATGCTACGGGGAACCCTGCAAATGGTAAAGGTGTTGCCTTTACGAAAGACTCTCGGGTACTAGGGGTTTTAGGTTACGCACAGGATTTTGAATCTATGCAAAGCCAATACATTATTGTGGATGCTTCTAAAGAGAAAAAAACAGATTATAAGAAGAATATAACTGTAAGTGCATGGATAAAAGTAGAGAGCTTTGATGGGGAGTACGCTTCTATTGTAGGAAAAGGCGAAAAATCATGGCGCTTTCAACAAGCGGCAAAAACCAACTTTATTGAACTTGCTTTTTCAGGTATCCCAGGCCCCTATTTTTATTTGCGAGGAACAATATCTGTTAATGACAGCACTTGGCATTATGTGGCAGGTACTTACGATGGAAATACAATTTCCCTTTATGTAGATGGTCAGTTGGATACGAGCGCTGTAACTGTAGAGGAGATTGCTACAGATAACCTAATAGGTGTATATGTAGGAGCAAATGCTTCTGTAGCTGATCGGGTTTTTGATGGAATGATTGATGAAGTGCAGATAATGGGCGAAACAAAACCCGCTGTTTGGTTTCAGTTGTCATATGAGAACCAAAAAGCAAACCAAACTTTAGTGGAGTTTAGGGAATAAGGGTTGGTTGAAGGGCTTTTTTTATAGGCTGTTTGTGTGTAATATTGGGCTTATATAAACAAGTTGCTTATTTTAAGATACTTATTATACTTTACAAGGTTGTTGTGAGGATTAGTTTCTTTAGGGGGCTTTGATGAAAGACTATCATCTAAAAATGTGGCTTGTTAGCTTGTTGCTAGGCTTTAGTACCGTTTTTTCAGACGCTACGATGGAGCTTGGTGAGCCTCATTTTGGTATTATTAAAGAATTTGGACGAGTTCAAAATGGTATCTTTTTAGGTAAATCTGTTGAGGGAGCTTGGATTGATCATATGGGGGGCGGGTTTACCCAATCCGCAACAATGGGAGAGCAGTGGTCTTTTAATATTGGGTTAGGTGGGATGTACCAATTTCCTACTCCTTTGCCAGAGAGAAATGGGGCTACATGGGATGATCTCAATACGAAATTTTTTTTCTGGGGACCTGCGGCGTTAGAGTTTAAATATACTATTGGGGATCCAAAGCATTCTTTGATGAACATAGTGGGTGGTTCATTCAATTATAAAGTAACTTCCAATAACGTGAATTTAGGAGAATATCTGTTTAGAACCCAAGCGTATCCTACATTCTTGTTGGCAAATGGATATGGGGTGACAGGGGGTTCTTCTGCTAACTTACAGGGATTGAAACTTAATTTTAGTAAGGGTGGCTTTAATGCGGACATGATTGTTTTTACTGAAACGACTTTACCCCCTTTGTATGATTTTAGCTTGGGCTTTGTCGGAAGCTATACGACTGTCAAAGGACTTTTTTCTATTGGAGGAGGAGTTAATTTTAAACGACTTCTCCCTGTTGATATGAAAAGAACAAGGCCTGAGAAGTTTGAAAATAGTTATTTCCAATACGATGGAGTATATTATTCGGGATCTAGTAGCTTCTATGCTCAGCAGAAAAATTTCTATGTGGATGAGTTAGCGAAATTGGATGGTAACTCTACTAGTGCTGATAGCTTATTGATTCAAGGGGAAATAGATTATTTTGATAAAATAGTAGTGTTTAGTAGTGGGAATGTTTTTACTGAATATAATGTTCCTGGTTTCTTTGAAGAAGAAATAGATACTTTGAAAAATAACGGGACAAATGATGCTCGATTGGATACCTTACAAAAAATAAATTCTATTTCATTTGAATATTATTCTACACAGGCCGTTGTGTTTGATATATACGCCTCATTAGACATCGGTGTTGCGGTAGGGATGAATAAAGGCAGTTTTGTGCTCTTTGGAGAAGCCGCTTTGCTGGGACTTAAGAATTATAAAATATTTTATGAAAAACGTACGGAGCGTATGCCAGTTATGTTGGGGGTAAATCTTCCGACGTTTGGTTTGTTGGAGTCATTAAGCTTACAAGTTGAATATTTGAAGTCACCTTATGTTAATTCTATTGCTGGTCGTCCTGCTTCAGCTGGGGGAGGTGTGCCTTTCTTTCCCGGTAGCACCACAGAATATTCTGATAAAAGGCCTTATGACATGACCGAAAAGGACGACTGGGCTTGGACGTTAATGCTTTCTCGGAAAATAGGGGATTACATAAATGTTAATTTTCAAGCGGGGAGCGATCACCTTCGATTAGTTGGACAAGAACTGTTTTATGGGGATGGTCAAATCTTGTCTGATGCAACACCGACCCTGGCGAGTTGGTATTGGGCTGTTAGCTTAGGATTGGGAATTTAAGTTATGAAAAATCTAGAAAATCG
>CAZLBO010000208.1:0-4951 GCA_964557725.1 uncultured Bifidobacteriales bacterium
TATCGTTAAAATCATATTAGCCCTTTTTAAATGAATCCTTTGCTTGTACTACTTTGATTTTTGCCTATTAGTAACTCCATGGTCACCCACAGCTTCTTCCCCTCTTTTTGAAGATCAAAATCAAAGTCAGACAATCTCCAATTGAGTACTGTAAAACGCATACTACCCATAATCAATACGGCTAATTGATCTGCTTTTATATCCCTTCTGATATTCCCTTCTTTCTGTCCTACTTCCACTATTTGAGTGACCGTAGCCTTTTTTTGCTTCATAATATCAGAGACCACTTGTGACAATCGGTTGTCGTATTGAAAGCTTGTTTCTGCAAATATGACCATAATAATAGCGGGATACTTGCTAAAATGTGCGAACTGAAAGTCCATCATTCCTTTAATTTTTAGAATTCCTTGTAAACCAGACTGAATCACGCTACTTAAACCCTCTTTTAATAGCCCTTTGTAATAAACAAGAACAGACTCAAGTATCTCCACTTTTCCCTTAAAATGCCGATAAAGGGCAGGTTCAGAAAAACCCATTTCAGCCGCCAAGTTTTTTGTCGTAAGATTCTGTATCCCCTTTTTTCCGATGAGTGCTGTAGCCGCTTCTATGATTTCTATTTGTCGTTTTGAAAAGCTCATATTTATAAGTTAGTGTACACTAACCTAAAAGTCAAGTTTTTCCCACAAAAAAAGCCTCCGCAAATGCGGAAGCTTTTTGGTCGGGATGAAAGGATTCGAACCTTCGACCACTTGAACCCCATCCAAGTACTCTACCAGACTGAGCCACATCCCGAAGTCGCTAATTTATCAATCCATCTCAAAATGTCAATATTTTTGATGTTTGAGTTCACGCATTCAAAAGCTATAATTGCAACTCCTAAAAAATGAGAGACAAATATGAGAAAAATATCAGCTTTAGAAAGTATCCGAAAAGATTATCAACCCAAATTGCCTTTAAGCTTAAGACAAGGAATTACTTCTATCCAGCTTAACAAAGGAAAGATGACCCAGCCAGAATCGGATCAAGAAGCCATTCAAAAAATCTTCCCGACAACCTACGGTTTACCTGTCATACAATATGCCACAAGCGAAACACCACAAAACCTTAAAGCACTTAAAGTGGGTGTTATATTATCAGGTGGACAAGCACCTGGTGGACACAATGTTATTTCTGGGTTGTTTGACGGAATTAAAAGTCTCGATTCAAAAAGTACACTCTATGGTTTTTTAGGAGGGCCTTCTGGTCTTGAAAATGGGGAGTACATTGAAATAGATTCTAATAAAATGGATGCCTTCCGCAATACAGGAGGGTTTGATATTATTGGTTCAGGACGCACAAAACTTGAAACCACAGAGCAATTTGACCGTTGCATTGCCGTTGTTCAAAAATTAGAATTGGACGCCATTGTAGTCATCGGAGGCGATGATTCTAATACGAACGCAGCCGTGCTTGCCGAGTACTTAAAAGGAAAAGGACTTAAAATATCTGTAATTGGTGTGCCTAAAACCATTGATGGAGATTTGAAAAATGAATACATCCCTACCTCTTTTGGTTTTGACACCGCTTGCAAAGTTTATTCAGAATTAGTGGGTAACATTGCTCGGGATGCCTCCTCAGCCAAAAAGTATTGGCACTTTATCAAATTAATGGGACGATCAGCCAGCCATATCGCTTTAGAAGTCGCTTTACAAACTCGCCCCAATGTGGCGTTGATTTCCGAAGAAATTGCGGCTAATAAATCAAGCCTCGAAGACGTAGTACAAACTATTTGTGACAGTATTCTTGCACGATCCCAAAACAAACAAAACTACGGCATTGTACTGATTCCCGAAGGCTTAATTGAATTTATTCCTTCTATTAATAAACTCATCTCAAATCTAAATGATATTTTGGCAGAGAAGGAAGCTGAACTAGAATCTATTGCTACTACTGCTGACAAAGTTAAAGCCCTTTCTCAATGGTTAGAAGCCGATGATGGAGAGACTTTACAAGCATTGCCAGAACGAATTCAAGCACAATTACTGTTAGATAGAGACCCCCACGGTAATGTGCAAGTTTCTCGCATCGAAACCGAAGTTCTTTTAATTGAATTGGTTCAGAAAAAACTCAATCAATTAAAATCAGAAGGACAATACCAAGGTTCCTTTTCCGAACAACATCACTTTTTTGGATACGAAGGACGCTGTGCTGCTCCTTCTAATTTTGATGCTGATTATACCTATAGCTTAGGTTATGGAGCCGTGGCTCTTATTGCGGCTGGTGAAACAGGTTATATGTCTTCTGTAACAGGAGTCACAGAAAATGCAGATCATTGGAAGGCAGGCGGAATTCCTATCACCATGCTATTTAATATGGAACAACGACACGGCGCTCAAAAAGCGGTGATTAAAAAAGCTTTAGTGGAATTAAACGGGGCTCCCTTTAACTTCTTTAAAGAAAACCGTGCCACATGGGCTGTTGAAGATAACTTCCTCTACCCTGGCCCTATCCAGTATTTTGGCCCTGAGGAAGTTTGTGACTTAACGAATGTAACCCTGCAATTAGAGAATAAAAAGTCATAAAAATAAGCTAAAAAAAGAGTTAGAAACACAGAATAAAAAGCCCAATTAGAAAGAAGCCCGTGCTTAAAGGGCTCTGTCCCTGTCCCCATTTGGTGCCAGGGACGCTCGGTGCCAGGGACAACTGGTTCCAGGGACAAAATGTCCCTGGCACCCACATCAACTCACCTCTCGCACCGTGTAAATCAAGTTCAAAAACCAAGTAACATTCCCCCTCAAAAAAAGACTAAACTTTAACTTCTAGATAAAAGGAAAGTAAATGAAGATAAAAAGAATAACCAAAGCCATCGTACTTCTCTGGCTAACAACTCTCATTGCCTGTCAAAAAAAGGAACAGATACAAATTGCAGGATCCACCACAGTCTTGCCTGTTCTCTCGCAGATTGCAGAACAATTTCGCTTAACACACCCTGAACTTAATCTTATTGTTAACGGAGGGGGCTCTGGAGTAGGAATTAATCAACTCGGAGAAGGGAAAATTCAAATAGGCATGGCTTCTCGAGAAATTACCCAAACAGAAATCGAACAATATCCCACTAGGAATTTTATCATTCACACTATTGGGCGTGATGCGGTGGTTCCCGTGGTTTCTTCAGAAATATATGAGGCAGGAGTCAAAGCACTTACCTTAAAACAAATCGCCAATATATACAAAGGGGTTTTTAATAATTGGAAGGATGTGGGCGGACCAGACCAAAAAATTCTGGTCGTGGACAAAGAGCAATCTCGTGGGACTCGGCATGTATTTATGAAGGCTGTTATGGGAGACAAAGAAGCAAATGCACCAGGGGCTGATTTAGTATTAGGTTCTAATAATGAAGAACAAACAGCCATTACCCAAAGCAAAGCAGCAATTGGTATGCTCTCCAATGCTTGGCTCAACCAGGACGTTAAAGGGTTAGGAATTATTACCCCCGAAGGAACCGTGATAGAAGCTACACTTGAAAATATAATAAACAATTCCTACCCCATTACTCGCCAATTATACTTAATCACTGATGGAGCCCCTCAAGGAACTATAAAAGAACTACTCAACACGATATTTAGTACTGAAGGGCAAAAAATTGTGGCAAAATCTGGCTATGTTCCCCTCAAATAAAATAGGACGAGCTTATATTATCGGAAGCACGCTTTTTAGTGCTGCTGTGATAGTGATAATTTTTCTTTTTTTAATTATCTACAGTTGGCCCGTTATTTTAGAACAGGGATTCCATTTATTTACTTTAGAGTGGAACGCTTCTCAACAAAAATTTGGCGTACTCTCACTGTTATATGGTTCAGCCATCGTCACTCTTCTGGCTTTAGCTTTTTCCTTACCCTTAGGGTTATTGACCGCCCTTTTTACCTCTGAGGTCTTACCCCCTTCTTATAGAATTTATATAAAATCACTTCTTGAATTATTAGCAGGAATCCCTTCTATTGTTTATGGCCTTATAGGGGTTTCATTTTTAAGCCTATGGATTCAATCTTTTTTTGATTTAGAATCAGGGCGTACTTTATTGTCAGGTGGACTCTTGTTAGGTGTAATGATTTTACCCACCCTTATTACTTTATCAGATGACGCTTTACACCATGTGCCACAAAAGTATAGAGAAAATGCACGTAGCCTAGGCTTAAATCCTTTTGAAGTCATTAAAGAGGTGGTCTTACCCATGGCAAAAACTGATATTATTGGCGGGATACTGCTTGCAGTTGGTCGTGTGTTAGGAGAAACAATGGCGGTGATGTTAGTCATAGGAAGTATTGATAAAATTCCTTCGCCTTGGTTTAATTTTTTATCCCCTGGCCAAACCATTACCTCTAAGCTCGGCCGTGAAATTTCTGAAGCCGCTTTTGGTTCACTACACTTTAGTGCTTTAATCTTTACCAGTTTAATTCTCTTCCTTTTTGTTTTATGCATCACCTTTCTTTCTCTAAGCTGGACAAAAAGTACAGGCCGCCTTTATGAATAGATCTTTAACAAATAAAATATACTACTCCCTCTTATGGAGCGCGGCAGGCATCACAACCCTTATTCTGCTCTTTTTATTAGGGTTTATCATTTGGAAAGGGATTGGAGCGATTCATTTAGAGTTTCTCTTAACTGCTTCTCATAATTTTGGGGCTTCAGGAGGCATTTTTTATCAAATTATTGGTAGCCTTTTGCTTGTTTTTTTTGCGGGCTTATTCTGTTTTCCCATCGCATTGGGAACAGCAATTTTTAAAAGTGAAATCAAAAGTCCTTTTTTACAAAAGCTTTCAAGTCTCCTTATCTATGGTTTAAACGGTGTTCCTTCTATTATCTTCGGCATTTTCGGATTGATATTTTTTGTAAATGGATTAAACATGGGAGTCTCATGGATTGTCGCCTCCTTTATTCTCGCATTAATGATACTACCCACCGTCACCCTCTC
>CAZLBO010000209.1:0-4950 GCA_964557725.1 uncultured Bifidobacteriales bacterium
ATTTATTGAGTTTTTTGTGGTGTGTCAGTAACAGGTGGGTGGCAGTTTGATTGACTAGCCAAGCAGACCCTGTAAGGTGGCCTTTGAATGATTGACGTGAAAAACAGTGCTTATTTTTCTCGATAAACGCTATTAAATTGAGGCTAACGTTGTTTTCTTCGGGGAAGCGTTGCTGATAATCAGTGAGTTTCTGTAAAATACTTTCTCGTTCCATATTTTTGATTTAGTTGAGTCGTTTATTTTTGGCAACTTTTAGCGAACTATTTGATTCAAGGGTATAATATGAGTGCCCATAGAGTGTTTTTTGAGCTATTTTAAATAAAATGACAAAATAAGGCTAATTATGAATAATCAGAGAAAAAGAAGTGAAATAGGTATTTGGTGTTTATGTTTTTTCATGTTACTCCTTTTTGGATGCTCATTTTCTGATAACTCTGGGGGGACAGGCGGTGGTATTTCGGGACGTTTGGCTGATGCAAATGTAGAGTATATAGAGGGAGTAGAGATCTTTCTTTATGAAGTACAACGAGATAGTTCAGGAGATATTGTTTGGCTAGAAGAAGATAGTTTCAAAGGACTTGAGCTGATTGATACGACGGATGATGAGGGACGGTTTAAATTTGCGGAGTTATCTCCTGGTGAGTACATTGTATTGGCTTGGCAAATAGAGGGAGTAGATACTCTAGGGAGTTATATCGGTCTTGTGGAGGTGGCATCAACAATGGTGGATGTGCGTCTTAGTAAATTAGAACGATTGGGGAGTCTTGATATTGCAGTAGCCTATAAAGGGGTGAGTTTGGCGAATACTGTTTGTCATGTTGTAGAATTGAATTTATCTACTTATGTAGATGAAAATGGACATTGTATTTTTAGTCTTCCTGAAGGGGAATATACGATTAATTATTCTAGTCTTCTCTATAATATAGAGGCGAGTATAAATGTAGGAGTAACCTCTAATAAGAAAACTGAATTATCTGATTTAAAAATCAGCTTTAAAACAGATTCTTTTTCTTTGCAATTAATGGTTACGGATAGTGTGGGTCAGGTGGAGCCTGCCGATTCCGTTTCAATTTCTACAGGTAAACAGTTTGAGATTAAAGCAATAACTAAATCTACTTGGAGCTTTTTAGAGTGGAAGGTGCTAGAAGGAAATGTACAGTTTGAAAATGCGAAGAGCGCAACGACTAAAATTGTTTTGCTGGAAGATTCACGTATAGAAGCCATTTTTAATAATCAATACTCCTTGTTTGTCACTTCTGTTGGGAGGGGAACCGTGACTCCTTCGGATACGATTAGAAAAAGTGGAGATTCACCTGTTTTACTCAAGGCTTTAGCTGATAGTGGTTGGAGCTTTACAGGTTGGAGTGTGGTAAATGGCGAAGCTTCTATTGAAAACGTAGACTCTACAGAAACAAACTTAACTCTTATTGGCAATGCTATTGTTGAGGGGTTATTTAAGCAAGATTTAGCTGTTATTGAATTGTCTAGCACTACAGGGGGAAGTTTTGAGAACGATACAATTAAAGTGAAAATAGGTGCTTTGGTTGGTTTAACGGTTGTTCCTGATAAAGCCTGGGCATTTACATATTGGGAAGTTCTTTCGGGAAGTATCGAACTAGCGAATTCAACTTTAGCTTCTACTTATTTTAAAACAAAAGGTCATGGCTCACTTAAAGCTCATTTTAAAAAAGCCACAGGAACTCTTGTGGTTAAGCATTCTGGAAAAGGGGGGACAAGCCCTGAAGATACGATTGCGGTTGCTGATGGAGCATCCTATAACTTAATTGCGACTCCTAATATTGGGTGGACATTTGAAAAATGGGTAGTTCGGAATGGCTCTGTAACTCTTAAAGATAGTTTATCTAAAAGTACTATGGTAACAGTAGGAAAAGGCGATGTTGTGATAGAAGCTTTATTTAATTTAGGAGCGGTAAAGCTCACAATGGAAACAGAAGGAAAAGGAAAAGTGACTCCTTCTTCTCAAGTTTCGGTCACACCAGGAGATAAAGTTACTCTTACTGCAATAGCTGATAATGATTGGGAATTTCATAAATGGGTGATTGTGACAGGTGAGGGGAAAATGACCAATAGTACTTCTGCTCAGACAGAGGTTGTGTTGTCTGTTGATACAAAGATTAAAGCGGTATTTGTACCTCTTCAGACCTTACTTTCTTTAGAAAAAATAGGTGGTGGAGTTGTTCATCCTAAAAGTGATACATCGGTTAATGTGAATGAAGCAATTAACCTTTTGGCCGTTCCAAACCCTGGGTGGCAGTTTAGTCAGTGGAGTGTAGTTTTGGGTGTTGCTATATTGAGTGATTCAAGCAAAGCAAACAGTACTGTGACTCTCTCCGATTCTGCGACCTTACGAGCTAAGTTTAAGTCGAAGCCTTTAAAATTAAAAATGACTCAATCAGGTTCAGGAACTATGAATCCTAAGATAGGAACAAATTCGGTTTTAGGAGGACGTCCCATTTCCTTATCTGCTATTGCAGAAAATGGTTGGCTGTTTGAGCGTTGGGAAGTAGTCATTGGAAAAGCGGTCATAGAAAATGAATACAGTTCATTTACAAAAGTAGAACTTTATGAAGATGCAGAGGTAAGGGCTGTTTTTGTACTTGGCAAAGGGCTTTTAAGTGTGAGTCGTGTGGGAAATGGAAAAACAACTCCCATAGACACTCAAACGGTTCAGTTGGGTACAGGGGTAGATATTACGGCAACTGCTGAAGCAGGATGGGTGTTTGTGAATTGGGAAGTTGTTTCTGGTAACGGGAGTTTTGTAGACAATTATAATGCGACCACAAAAGTAACTTTACTCAATGCTTCTTCTGTTCGAGCTAATTTTTCAAACAACACAACGGTTTTGACGGTGACAAAAGAGGGTGAAGGAACCACATCCCCTGCTTCAACGGCTAATGTCGAGTTGAATAAAGCTTCTGTTATTTCTGCGGTTCCTGCTGAAGGTTGGATTTTTAGTCGATGGGAGCTGGTTAGCAGTAGTGATGCTCCTATTTTTGAAAACCAAAATAGTGCTATAACTAAAATTACACTAAAGGGATCTTCTACGATTAAAGCAATTTTTGTTGATAATAGAACTACACTTAATATTAAATATACAGGTAATGGAGTGGTGACACCTAATGGAGACACTACAGTGGAGAAGAAAACCCCCGTTGCTATTAAGGCTGTGGCTACGGCTTCTTGGTCATTTGTAAAGTGGAGGGCGGTGTCGGGAAGCGCTACTTTTGAAAATGCCAATAACTCTTCTACTTTGGTTACTTTGACTTCTGCTTCGGTTATCGAAGCTGTTTTTAGTCAAGATGATGTATCGATTGAGTTACTTTCTGGCAAGGGAGGATCTGTTGAACCTAAGGGAACATTAAATGCATCTCCTGGATCTGTGCATGTAATCAAAGCACGATCTGATGAGTCCGCAACATTTCAATCATGGTCAGTGGTGAGTGGAGAGATTGAGATTGATGAACTTACCAGTGCAACAATAAAAATAACGGCCACTGGTAATGCTGTTATTCAAGCTAACTTTACTTATGCATTAACAGTGGTGACCTCAGGCGAAGGAGATGTAACTCCAGAGGGTGAAACGGATGTGATGCCAGACACAGCCATAAAAATTAAGGCTACTGCCCGTGCAGGCTGGACTTTTGAACGTTGGGTTTTAAAATCTGGTGATGCAAAAATAAAAGAGGCTAGCAACGCTTCTACAGAAATAACGTTGAATAGTTCTGCACAGATAAAAGCGGAATTTGAGCAAAATCCAGCATTACTTCTATTAACACATAGTGGAGAAGGAAGTACTAATCCGGCCAATAGCCTTTTGGTTAAAGTGGGGCACCAGATAGAAGTGAAAGCGGTTCCTGCCACAGGGTGGGGTTTTGCCTATTGGACAAAGGTAAGTGGGGATGTGGTGTTTGTAGATTCAACTTCAAATATTACGAAAGTACGTGTTAACGATACCTCATCAATTAAGGCAGTGTTTGTAGATTGGGATACAATATCTGTAGAAGCAGCGACTGGAGCTGAGGGAGGAACCGTTGAGCCTTCTGGTGATGTAATTGTAGTAAAAGGAGAAACATTTAAAATCAAGGCCACACCAGCGGATGGTTTTATGTTTAAGCGATGGAAAAGTGATGGGGTTCTTTTGAGTGACTCCTCAGCTGCCACTGTAATTGCAACAGCAAATGGCAATGGTAAAGTCAAGGCTGTTTTTGTGCCTACAGTACAAGTACGGTTTAGTGTGAGTGGATCGGGCAGCACAAACCCAACAGGGACAATTACAAGAGAACAGGAAAGTAGTATTACGATTAAAGCGATTGCAAGCCGTGGTTATCGCTTTAAAGAGTGGAAGGTGGTTGATGGAGACCTTGACCTTGAAGATAAAGAAGCGGCGGTGACAACGGCAAAGATTACGACGGATGGAAAGCTACAAGCGGTTTTTGAAAAAATAAGCATTGTCCGTATTATTCAAAGTGGTGAGGGGAGTGTTACTCCAGTTCTTGATACGGTTCTTCAGGGAAAAGCCATAACCATTAAGGCTTCTTCAGTAACAACAACAGTTTTTTGGAGGTGGGAGCTGCAATATGGTGAAGGAGAGATTAAATATTTTAAAAGAGCAAGAGCAAGTTTAATTCCTAAAGCTGATTCTGTAAAAGTAAAAGCTGTATTTGTAAAAAAGACAGATGTTGTACAATTGAATATATTATCCTCAACGGGAGGAACAACTACACCAGGAGGGTTGACAAATGTACTTAAGGGTAATAAAACTGTGATTAAGGCTATTGCTAATAATAGGTATACTTTTGTATCGTGGGAAGTTGTTGAAGGGTTAGCTAAAAATATTGTTTTTGGCGATAAGCGTTCTGCTCAAACTTATGTAGTGATTAAATCAAATGCTTCTGTTCGTGCAAAATACAAAAAAACGGGTGGAGGGGT
>CAZLBO010000210.1:0-4915 GCA_964557725.1 uncultured Bifidobacteriales bacterium
AAAAACTATTAATGCGAATACTCCTAATAACACCTTATTCATTTCTTACGCCTCCATAAAGTTCTTCTTCAATATACAAATACTTATCGCGACTCAGCAATCGCCCCTTTACCCACACCCTCAAAAGCCTTAACCCGAAACCAATCTTCTGGGTACTTCGCTTCTAGCTCATCCAATATATATTGAGCCAAACATTCAATGGTCGAATCATGGGGGACAATTTCGCAACAACTTTTAGGTAACCCCAAGGTAAATTCGCCATGCGAGCTTTGATAGTTAAACAAGTACGTTTCTTCTGAAGAGGAACTCTCTAAGTCTTCTCTTGTTCCCAAGTAAATCCCCTTCCAGCGATTTGCCCAATAAACTTCTAACTCCTGTGAAGACTCTCCCTTTCGTTCAATTTCAATAGTACTGCGATGCCCATGGGCAATTCGTTGACAGTTGCCTTCATGCTTTTTTAACCCATGACAATATTGATAAAACTCTCCCTCGCCGGATTCCCTGCGAAGCTCTAATTCTACCCCTGTGACATTTTTGGGCAAGCCTGCACGAATCGCTTCTATCAAAAGGGGAGTCATTCTTTTCGGATCAATATTCTCTGTATCTACCAGTACGACCGATTCCTTAGGGCCTTTGTAATAAACAAATTTCCCTTCGCCAAATGAATATTCAAATTCAATAGACTCTCCCTCTTCCTTTAGATTATATCGCAAAGGAGAAGTGGGGACACATAATTTATGATCCATGTAGTCATCTAAAACACTCTTAATCATTTTCTTTACAATACCAAAATCAAGCACAAAGCTCTGATCATTGAGGTCACCGGATAAGGTCACATCCACAATCCATGATTCCCCTAACAAGCCCCGTTCTGAGTCAAGGTATGCAAAATCTAAAACGGTAATTTCATTAACAAATAAAGTACTCATAAACTATCGATTATACTCCAATGGCAAGCCACCTTTAAACTCAGAAAAATTTCCTTTGCTAAACATCACCTCTCCATTAACAATTGTCGTGTCTATTGATGACCGAAAAGTAAAATTTTCAAAGGGAGACCAGCCACAATGATAAGCAATATTCTTTTTAGTGACAGGAGACTTACCTTCGGGATCTAACAAGACTAAATCAGCCCAATAGCCTTCTCGTATATACCCTCGCTCTTTGACTTGAAAAAGATCCGCAGGTGCATGGCAAACTTTTTGAACAATCTTTGCCAGAGGAAAGACTCCATCGTGAAAAAGCTCCATTAAGGCCAGCAAAACATGTTGAACTAAAGGCCCACCAGAGGGTGCCGTCCAATAAGAACCTGATTTACTTTTTAAACTATGGGGAGCGTGATCTGTCGCAATAACATCAATAATATCATCTAAAACCGCTTGCTGTAAAGCCGCTCTATCACTCGCTTTTTTAATTGAAGGATTCCATTTTATTTTAGCTCCTAAAGTATCATAATCGTCTTCACTAAAAAATAAATGATGTACACAAGCTTCCAACGTGATCCGTTTATCCTTAAGAGGACCTTTAGTAAACAAGGCCAATTCTTCTTCTGTGGTTAAGTGAAGCACATGCAAACGTGTATTAAACTCTTTCGCTAACTCCACCGCCATTGAGGACGATTGATAACAAGCCTCACGACTTCTAATTTCCGCATGATACCGCATGGCCATGTCTTCACCGTATTTCTCTCGATACTCTTTTTCCTTTTGAGTGATCATTGGGGTATCTTCGCAATGAGTGGCCACCAATAAAGGAGCACTTTTAAAAATACCCCTTAAAGTCTCAGGCTCATCCACTAACATATTACCCGTAGAGGCTCCCATAAATACTTTAATGCCACAAGCCTTATGTGCATCTACTTTTTTAACTTCTTCGAGGTTTGTATTAGTCGCCCCTAAATAAAACCCAAAGTTTGCCCACGCTTTACCAGTGGCCGCGGCTCTCTTTTCATCCAAAGCGGCATTCGTCGTGGTTTGAGGGTTTGTATTTGGCATATCCATAAAGCTCGTGACCCCACCTGCAATGGCAGCCCTTGACTCTGTGTAAATTGAACCTTTTTCAGGAAAGCCAGGATCTCGAAAGTGTACTTGATCATCAATCATACCGGGCATTAATATTTTACCCCCTGCATCAATCACCCTGTCTGCATCTTTTTCAATCTGACCCGCTATTTTCTCAATACGTCCTGAACGAACATAAATATCTACTTCTTTTTTTTCGCCTTCATTCACAAGAAGTGCATTTGTAATTAATAAGGATGACATATTATTTAACAGTGAATTTTGTTTCACCCGTCCTTTCATCTTTTAGTTCAATACCCATTTTCTGTAGTTCATCTCGTATCTGATCGGAAACAGAGTAATTTTTATTTTCCCGAGCTTCTTTGCGAAGACGTATCAACAACTCAATTGTTCCGTTCAGTTTTTCTGAATTATCTTGACTAGAGAGTCGAAGTCCTAAAACGTCCCCAAAAAATAAGGGAACCGTGTGCTTTAATTCTTCCAAGGTCTCTTCAGATATTTCGGCTAGATTTTTTTGTCCCCCTTGGAAACAGTTTATTTCCGTTCCTAATTCAAATAAGGTCGCAATAGTTTGAGCAGTATTAAAGTCATGACTCATAGCCATATAACATTTTTCAATGAGGCTTTTGATATTCTTTTCTAGCTTCTCATTCAATACCACTTTTCCTGGATGACTTAGTTCACTTAATACTTTTAACGTATTGCTTAGTTTTTGTAATCCCTTTTCAGCCGCTTGTAAAGCTTCATTAGAAAAATCAACCTTACTCCCATAATGAGCCTGAAGAATAAAAAAACGAACCGTCATAGGGTCATAAGCTTTTTCAAGTAACTCATGCTCCCCTGTAAACATATCATTGAGATTAATAAAATTCCCCAAAGACTTACTCATTTTTTGACCATTTATGGTCAGCATATTATTGTGCATCCAATAATTTACAGGATTTTTACCGTGAGCAGCTACGCTTTGAGCAATTTCACATTCATGATGAGGGAACTGTAAATCTAAGCCGCCTCCATGTATATCAAAGGGAACACCTAAATAGCGGGAGCTCATTGCTGTACATTCTAAATGCCAACCCGGAAAGCCCACTCCCCAAGGAGAGTCCCACTTCATCAAATGTTTTTCCGATGCTTTTTTCCAAAGGGCAAAATCAAAGCTATTCTTCTTTTCATTTTGACCTTCTAGCCCTTGACGAGTGCCCGATTGTAAATCGTCTAATATTTTACCCGATAACTCACCATAATTATTTTTTTCACTGTACTTCTTAATATCAAAATAAATAGATCCATTGACTTCATAAGCCCAACCATTTTTCATTATTTTTTCAATTAATTTGATTTGTTCTATAATATGCCCTGTCGCAGTAGGCTCAATACTAGGAGAAAGAACATTCATCTCATCCATGGCCTTTTGATAACTCTTTGTATAGCGTTGCACAATTTCCATAGGCTCTAATTTTTCTAATTTGGCCTTTTTCGCTATCTTATCTTCTCCTGCCTCTGCCACTTCATCTTCAAGATGCCCTACATCGGTAATGTTTCTCACATAACGCACTTTATAACCCAAGTGACTGAGGTAACGGTAGACGACATCAAAAGTAACAGCACCCCGCGCGTGCCCCAAATGGGGGTCCCCATATACCGTTGGGCCACAAACATACATCCCCACAAAAGGAGCATTAATCGGTTTAAATTCCTCTATTTTTTTAGATAAGGTGTTATTGATTTTAACTGGAAAGGATTCGAATTTAGACATAGGCCTCAAAACTGTTATAAAACCCAAAATTTACTTAAAATATGCCTCCAAATCCCCTCCAAACCTACTTTTTTTGCAAGAACTTGCCTGATAAACCTATTTTTATCCCAAATTTACACGAGGAGACAAAATGAGCCTAAGCTATGACACTACTTTTGCACGATTGAAATCTTATGGGCAAGAGCATCTCCTCCAATTCTACTCCGATTTGAGTGAAATAGAGCAAAAAATACTGCTAGAAGAAGTCGACAGTCTCAATTTAGAGCTCATTGCCGAACTCAGTCAAAACCTTAAGCCTCAAGATAAAAATGTATTTGCCCAAGAAGACTTTAGCCCTCTTGCTACAGGGGTCGTCGAAGAAATGAGCCTCCAAGAAAAAGAACGGCTTAGAAATAAAGGACTGGAGCTAATCAAACAAGGCAAGGTCGCAGCCTTTTTAGTCGCAGGAGGACAAGGCACTCGTCTAGGCCACAATGGGCCCAAAGGAACCTATGACATTGGACTCGCCTCTGGCAAAACACTTTTTCAACTCCAAGCGGATCGGTTACATACCTTAGCATCTAACACTCAACGAGTCATTCCTTGGTATATCATGACCAGCCCCATGAATCACAAAGAAACCGTCAACTATTTTCAAAAAAATTACAGTCTTGGTTACTCCCCCGATGACCTTATGTTTTTTTCCCAAGGCACCTTACCCGCCGTAGACAAACAGGGAAAGATACTCCTTGAATCAAAAAGTAAAATAGCTCTTTCCCCCAATGGCAACGGAGGTTGCTTCCCTGCACTTTATCAATCAGGAGCATTAGCGGACATGAAAAAGAGAGGTGTTCAATATGTCTTCTTTTATTCTGTTGATAACGCTCTCGCTAAAATTGCCGATCCTCTTTTTGTAGGATACATGGCCGAGTCGAAGCACCCTGTTGGCAGCAAGGTCGTGACAAAAATCGACCCCAAAGAGAAGGTAGGCGTTCTTGTTCAATACAAAAATAAGCCCCATGTGATCGAATACTCCGATATGCCCACTCCTCTATTAAATGCAAAAAATGATAAAGGCGAACTTGCCTTTAACGCAGGTAACATTGCCATACACTTATTCGATATTGACTTTCTCACAGAACACTGCAAAACCGACTTG
>CAZLBO010000211.1:0-4908 GCA_964557725.1 uncultured Bifidobacteriales bacterium
TTAAATAATAGTGGCTTCAATGGAGGGAAACTTATCATTTTTATTTTGGGTGATCTGTTTTTTAAGTTTTACTGTTAAGATTTTCCCAATTGCATCAGGGCTGATATTATTAAGCCTTACATGTGTGTAATTTGCTGTACATCCAGAAGTAGCTGTTTCAGGAATAACTTCTTGGGTACTTTCTGCCATTTTATTTAAAAATTGGGATTGCTGTTGTGCAATAAGTTGCCGCAAGACTTCACTTCTTTCCTTCTTAATTTTTCCGGAGACAGAATGGGGGGACTTAGCAGCAGGGGTTCCTTTTTTAGGAGAAAACCGAAAAACGTGTCCATAGCTAACAGGGTTGTTTTTAATAAAAGTTAAAGTTTCTTGAAATTGTTCTTCTGTTTCTCCAGGAAAGCCAACAATGACATCGAGTCCAATTCCAAATAAAGGATCCAGCTGATACAAGGAGCTAAATAATTTTTTAAGATAAGCCTTATCGTAACGCCGTTTCATTTCGGATAAAATAGCGTCAGAACCAGATTGAATGGCTATATGTAAGTGGCGGCAAAGTTTTTTTGGGTACTTCCTAAAAAGCGCTAACATGGCTTCGTCAATTTCTAAGGGCTCGATACTTGAAATACGAATTCTAAAATTACCGGGCATTTCTAAAATTTGTGATAAAATTTGAGAAAGGGATAAATCTTCTGAGTTATAGTACCCTACATGAATCCCTGTAAGGACAATTTCTTGATAACCATTTTGAATAAGTTTTTGTAATTGTTCTAAAACAGAATGGGGAGGGAGTGAACGAGAACGTCCTCTGACAAAAGGAATAATACAATAGCTACAATATTGATTACAGCCATCTTGAATTTTTAAGTGGGCACGTGCTTTCTCTCCAAAATTTTCAATAGGAGTGTTTTTTATTTTATCCAAGTGCCTAATAGAAGACGTGACCACAGGTGTATGCGAGTGGTTTAAAAAGTGCTGATAAAGTTCATCTTTGTTGGCATTATCCACTACGAGATCGACACCGAGTTCTGCTAAAGCTTTCGCATCTTGCTGGGCGGAGCAACCTGTGACGATTACTTTTCCGGAATTCATTTTTAATATCTTTTTGATGACCTGTCGGCTTTTGGCATCTCCAGGGTTTGTTACCGTGCAGGTATTTACCACATGAACATCAGCGGAAGAAAACTCAGAAGTCCTCTCATACCCTTGTTGCTTAAATTGAGCCATAACAGACTCACTATCGAACTGATTCGCTCGACAACCAAGAGTATAAAGGGCTATTTGAGGTTTCTTTGACATATCCTTTGGGGTCATATTTAGAATGGAAGTTTAATACATTTTTAAGAAATCCTCAATTAGTTGCATCGAAAAGAGTCTAAAATCTTATATTTGAGACATGGAAGAGAATGATTTAATCAAAAAAGACGAACTTTATAAAGAATTAACCCAAAAACCTTCTCGAATTCCCAGTTTAATGCTCGGATTTCGCTATTTAGGCATTGCTTGCTGGATAGGCTGGTTGGCCATTGATAAGGGAGTGTCACGAGGCGAATTGCTCATTATCAGGGATTATGCATTGACGACCCAAGGGGTTTCTGCTGTTCTCTTTTTATTGGGAATACTTTTTTTTGGTAGTTACATTATTTACCGCTTGAGTCAGTTTTTTAAGAAGTAAGAGGGATTGTGAGTCAAGAACGAATTGCTTTAATTTCTAAGATATGTATAGGCTTTGCCTTTTTGTTTATTATTCTCTCCGGCTTACTTTTTAAAAATGGAAGCTCCACACTTTTTCTTTTACAACGTGAATGGACTTATCAGCATTTGGGAATGCTCTCATTAACTTCAGGAGTTGTTTTTTACTTTTGTGGCCGTGTTTGTGGCTTTGTCATTAAGGTTAAACGTAAAGCATGATCAAGGTTTCTCACTTTAATAAAGTCTATAAAATGGGCTTTTGGCGCAAACCACACCATGCCGTTAAAGATGTGAATTTTGAAGTCCACAAGGGAGATATCTACGGCTTTGTGGGGCCAAATGGAGCAGGGAAGTCAACGACAATTAAGGTGTTACTTGGTTTACTCAGGCCTACCTCTGGTTCGGTAAAAGTGAGAGGGTTAAATGTTAAGGATCCACAATCTCGACAAGGGGTGGGGTACTTACCTGAATCGCCATATTATTATAGCTACTTAACGGGACGTGAATTTCTTTTTTATTTTGGAAAGCTCTCGGGTTTAACCGGATCCTTATTGAATAAGAATTTGGATGAGGCTGTGGAGAAGATGCAAATTGAGCCACGCTGGCTTAATGAAAAGTTATCGACCTTTTCAAAAGGAATGCTGCAACGGTTTGGAATCGCGCAAGCCATAATCTCCAAACCAAAATTACTAATTTTAGATGAACCCACCTCTGGCCTAGATCCTATTGGCAGAAGAGACGTAAGAGAAATGATTAAGAACTTAAGAGATGAAGGCGTTACCATTTTTTATTCTAGTCATATTTTAAATGATGTAGAACTTATTTGTAATCAAGTTTCTGTCATAGTAAAAGGGACTGTTCGCCAAACAGTATCGGCAGAGGAAATAAGAAATTGGCATAAAGGGCGACGAATTTACATCGAAAAAAAAGAGACACTCACCTTGCCTGCTGACTTTTCTTTACACCCTAATGGTAACTATGTTTTAACAAAAGAAAAAGAAGAAACCAACTCCTTTTTGCGGTGGGCTATTCAGCACGATGTTAATATTCTGTCGGTAGAAAAAAATGAACAAAGTTTAGAAGGTATTTTAAGAGCTGAGGTTTATAAATCAGAATGAGACCAGTACTTAACATTGCACTAAATACTTTTAGGGAGTGTCTTCGAGATAAATTGATTCACACGAGTGGTATTTTTGCTTTAATTCTTATCGCTTTTTCAATTTTCCTTGGGGACTGGGCTTTATTTTATCGAGAGCAAATGATTAAATCTTTCTCCCTTTCTATTATGACTTTTGCAGGGTTGTTTCTTGCTGTGTTTATGGGTGTGGGGGTGATTCAACGAGAGATACAAAAGAAAACGGTATTGTTAATTCTTTCACATCCCTTCCCTCGTTGGCATTTTATTTTGGGTAAGTTTATTGGACTGCAATGGGTTTTGTTGGTTAATTATGCACTAATGGCTTGTTTTCTGTATTTAATCTTATTTTTGAAGAATGCGAATCCAACTTTTTCATTACTTCCTTGTATCTTTTCTATTTATTTAGAGATGGCATTGATTACAGCAGCAGCCATTTTATTCTCCTCTTTTTCAACTCCTTATTTAAGTGGTTGGTTTACACTTGGTTTTTATGCGGTAGGTCATTTAGCAGGTGAATTTTTAGAACAGGTGCAACAGCTTTCTCAAGGGGGAGTCACTGTTTCGGGGGGGACGGCTCTTCCTGAATGGATGATTTCTATTGCAAAAATATTGCATTATACTATCCCAAATTTAGAAAAGTTAAATTTTAAATCTCGAGTGATTGCAGGGTATCCTGTTTCATTCGCAGAGCTTTTTCAAAGCTCGCTTTACGCCTTGTGCTTTATAGGTATTTTGTTGATACTTTCCAGTGTGTGGTTTGGTTATCGTGATTTTGAATAATTGATGGATTTTTAAACAAAATGGCAAATTCATAAGTCTATTTATCAAATTTTAGATATGTTTAAATGGAATGGAACAGATACATTTAACCAGTAAGAATCTATGACTTTTAAAACATCTTATCATTGGCTTATTATTACTTTTTTAGGATTGATTGGACTATTGTCTGCGCAGAATAGACCTAATATTCTATTCATTTTTAGCGATGACCATGCATATCAATCTATTTCTGCTTATCAGGGTTTATTAAAGGATGTGGCAGAAACTCCAAACTTAGACCGAATTGCTACGGAGGGGATGAGGTTCAACCGTGCTTATGTGACCAATTCGATTTGTGGCCCCAGTCGTGCGGCAGTTCAAACGGGAAAGTACAGCCATAAAAATGGCTTTTTTCATAATAAAAGTGATTTTGATGAATCGCAACAAACCTTTCCTAAATTAATGCGTATAGCGGGTTATGAAACAGCCATTATTGGTAAATGGCATTTGGGCAATGAGGATCCACAGGGGTTTGATTATTGGGAGATTACTCCTGGTCAGGGCGCGTACATGAACCCTGGCATGAAAAAAGGGGATATTAATGGGTTTATTGAATCTACTAAGAATAAAGGCCATAACAATGATGTCATGGGGGATTTAGCATTGGATTGGTTAAAAAATAAACGCAATAAAAATAAACCGTTTATGCTTATGCATCAGTTTAAAGCCACCCATCGCAATTGGACTCCTGACAATTCAAGGCGCGATATGTATGATTCTATCACTATACCAGAGCCACCTACATTATTTGATGATTACAGTTATCGCGGCTCTGCGGCTTCGGCACAAACCATGAGTATTCGGTACACCATGTCTAAAAATGACATTAAGTTTGGGCGAAAAGATGTAGCGGAAGAGTGGGCAACTCTTGGATTAGATTGGGACGACAAGACGGATGACAACTTAGTAAAGTGGAAGTATAAACGTTATTTACAGGATTACTTGGCCACAGCAGCAGGTATGGATTATAACATTGGGAGGGTTCTTGACTATTTAGATAGTTCAGGTTTAGCCAATAATACCATTGTTGTTTACAGTTCGGATCAAGGCTTTTATTTAGGAGAGCATGGGTGGTTTGATAAGCGATTTATGTATGAAGAGTCATTTAGAACCCCTTTATTAGTGAGATGGCCAGGGGTCGTAAAACCTGGGAGTGTGAATGATAAAGATATCGTTTCAAATTTAGATTTCGCAGAAACTTTTTTAGATATTGCAGGAGCAGCTATTCCTACGGATATGCAGGGAGCGAGTTTTGTTCCTGT
>CAZLBO010000212.1:0-4894 GCA_964557725.1 uncultured Bifidobacteriales bacterium
TTCTATGCCACTGCAATACAGCACATTTGCTCCTTCTTCACTTTCTCGATAAGAAGACGATTTATTATAGGTTAAAATAAGGGAAACACCTGTATTCACCTTCTTCCCCAACTCCCATGTACTTGAAAGTAAACTGAAAAAGTTATTACTGGTTTCTGAATCGTATAACTTATTTTGATGTTCCAATTGAATCAGCCAATAAATGGAATTCTTTTTGAATGTTTTAAACAGATAATAATATGCTGAAACATTCAGCCATTTTGTTCGTGGTTTGTTTTTTGCGAAAAAAAGTAATCGGGTGTAATCCTCGTAAACTACTTCTTGCCATTCATCTTCATAATTCACAATGGAGTTTCCCATTCCAAAAGCATGGGAAAGAGATTCATCCCCTTTTAAAGTGTATTCTGTTTCTAACGCCATCTCCCACGAGGGAGCGCGTAAATCCTTTTTGTTATTCGAAAAAATAGACTCATGCTCTACCCATAATTCAATGTGAGGACTAAAACTAAGATTCCAAAAGCGTGTGGCACTCCAATTAAGTCCTGTTACTAAATGATAGACTAACCCTTTGTTTAAAATACTCTCTTCTTGTTCATCGGAGGTAAAGCTTAATTTTCTGATTTTTTCGCTACCATCGGAGGTAAACGCAGGGTTTTTATATACCGTATTATTTGAAACCAGCTTATAACGGTAGAACATGGAAAAATCTTCGGAAGAAAACCGACGAAATAAACGTTGCTCCCATTCTGAATCACCCGTTAAATGAGAATAGATTCTGTCTGACTCTTCTTCTAACCCAATGTACTTCAAAAATCGGGCGCGTTGAAATAGAACATCCTTCTTCATCTTTGTCCCTGAGGTATCTTGGCTATAATTAATACTTAAAGCAAGCTCTTGATCACCCACTATAAATAAACATTCGCTGAGATAATAGAGAGAACTGTCTCTTGGAGCTCCTTTTTCAAGCCCTTTATTTAATACAGGAATGGCCTCTTCACACTTATTGCGGACAAATAAGTTTCTTCCTGTTCTAAAATAAAAAAGCTCTTCCGATTCATTTTTATTTTCTTCCTCACCATAGCTTATTTGAAGGATATTTAAAACTCCTAAAACTAAAACCACTTTCAACCATTTAAACAACTTTAGTTGAGACCACTAGGGTACATAAAAACCTTTTTTGAAAAAAGATTTCCATTTTCAAAAAATTTCACTCTTAAAATAGTTTGTCTATTGGTTATTGCGCCTAAACTCATTACAAAGGGAAAGTTTAAAACATTTCTTTTAACCCTTTTTGCCTGTGTCCTTCCCATCACATCCAACACGTCAAGCTCCATAGAATAAACAGAATTTTTATTGATAGTATTCATGTGTAGAGTTAAATAACCATTAGAGACACTCACATCCATTTCTTTAAAAGAAGGCCTTTGTAATGCTTCCGTGGTAATCAAAAGAATTTCTTTAAAATCACGTTTCAGCTTAATAGAATCTAATAGTCCCATGTAATAAGAAAAGTTTTTAACCATATCTAAAGAGTCAGCATCCACGGATAATTCATACCCAAAATCTCCAAAAGCCACAAACCGCGAGTGCCCCCTAAAAATATTATCTGTTTCACAATCAGATACTTCACTATTTCCATAGATGGTAAATAACCCATCTTGATCCATAGTATCTAAAACAAAAACGGTTCCCGTACAAGT
Source organism: uncultured Bifidobacteriales bacterium (assembly GCA_964557725.1). Classification (GTDB taxonomy): domain Bacteria; phylum Fibrobacterota; class Fibrobacteria; order UBA11236; family JADFYW01; genus CAZLBO01. The sequence goes on from CAZLBO010000212.1 coordinate 1,701, forward strand.
ATTTGATTCTATCCCTATTTTATAGGCTATCCCAGAGTTAACACTCCAATCCTCTGCATCACTAGAGTTTTTTAAAATATTTTCAAAAATGGAAAGAGTAAACAATCCCTTATATTTTACTGAGGTATCGCCTGGTGCCATTAAAAGGGTTGTATCCTCAATCGTTACATCGGTTCGAGAAGTCCGAATCACCTTCCAATCCGCAGGAAAACTTGTGGTTAACCCTATCTCATCAAAAACATCTGCAAAGGTTACTCCACAAAAAGCAATGAGGAACAACATGGGCATAAAAATATTTTTAAACCGGGATATTGGCATACTTAACTCCTTTAATGGTACTAGCGATTCTTTTTAATTATCTCATGATTCTAAAACCTTTATCCATTTTTTTACTTTCTCTCAAACAAAAAAAGGATGAGTCTCTAAAGACCCATCCCTCTTTCTAAAACTATTGTTTAGTTTATTTTGTTTTAGCTGTATTTTTAGTTTTTCTCTTCTCCGCTTGAGCATCAATATGAGCCTTCTTCTTTTCTGCTTGGGCATCCACTCTTTCATTTTTCTTTTCGGTTCTCTCTACTTTTCGTGCATCAGCTTTTGCTTTATGAGCCGCTTTGCGTTCATCACGTTTTACTTTTCGAGCTTCTTTACGGTCACGCATCTTCTCTTTTTTGCCTTCTTTTCTCTTTACTGCTTCGTCAAGAATAGCCTTTACTTTTACTTTTTGAGCTTCTGGTAAGTTCTCAATCGCAGCGTCTCTTTTGGCTTTAGCTTCAGACTTCATTTCTGCTCGTTTTAATTTTGCTTCTTCAGGAGATAAGCCTTTAAATGCTTCTCTTTTTGCCTTTCTCTCCGCACGCATTTCCGATCTTTTCTCTTTGATTTTGGCTTTTACATCTTCGGGAATCTCACCGCCAAATTCTTTTTTCAACTGTTTTCGTTTTTCTTTGTTAATTATTTTTCGGACTTTTTGATTCGCATGGGGAGTTTTCACCTTTTCTTTTTTAACTTCTTCTGTCTTTGCTGGTGTAGCGTCAGCTCCTTGTCCAAAGCTTGTTGTCAAACAGAATCCTAGTGTCAATAACATCATTAATAACTTTTTCATTTTGGCCTCTTTTGTTGTGGGTTGATGTCTCATGAAATACTGGTATTGCAAGTTCAATGCCAAAATAAAACCCTTTCTTTTTTAACCTTTTAGCCATTTCGGAAAGAGTCCACCTATCAAAATTGAGGCAAATTGCCCCACTCCTAATCAGAATAACTATAACTTATTATAAAACAATAACTTGTAAAACTGGGGCCTTTCGCCCCAATGGACAAAAACGCCCACCCAACCTTTAACCCGCTTCCTTACAGTAAGCTTCAACCGCTTCCGCAGGATATTTCACTGAATTTCCCAGTATCCTTCTTAACACACTCAGTTCTTCTCTATTAGCCGTCAAATTCCATTTCCTTTTAATTTGAACCCACCTCAAAGCGTACTCCTTGATAAACCTTGTATTTTTGGGAAGCCACTCTCCAGGGTCTCTATCAGATTTTGAACGATTAGCCGAGGCTGAAACGGCAATTAAATGATTACTGTCCAATACATCATTCGCATATTTTTGCTTTTTTGCCTTAGTCCAACCATACCCCCCAGAGCGATGGGCCTCTGCTAATGGCACAAAATGATCTACATCTACTTTTGAAGCTATATATAGGGTGATGTTATAGTAAGGGTCGTACCACTCCCCCGCTGTTACCTTGCAGTCTCGCGGACTCTTATAACTAACAGGAATCAGGCTTTCTTCAATAAGAACTTCTGCTCTCGTATTCTGACAATCCCCATCTCCATCTTTCCATGTACCGTATTCCTCACGATTATATTTAGGGCAGTCCTCTTTGGCTTCTACAGGGTTTTTAATATTGCATGAATTAATCACAAACAACAGAGCAATACCAAGTAAAAACAAACTAACTAAAATTCGTGGCATCACGTTTCACATTCCTTATGAGGCAACTGCGACAAGTAAACCAAGAGCCTTATTCTACACGTATTATAATTTGATTTTATAGTGAAAACGAATGACCCCTTTATTGCCTAGCGTAGAGGCTCCCTCGTTTAAATTTACTTCTGTAATTTTAATCACGGCATACACCCCTGCATTCTTTATATTGACTAAGAGTATATCACCCACTGTCAAATTATCAACTTGCCCTGTAGGTGTTCCTGAGGTGTAATCCAATTCAATCATGGCTACAGTCGCCTTGTCATAATCAAAACTGTTTAACTTCACAAATTGAGTTCCATTACCAGACACCCAAGACTTTGCTAATCCTTTTGTTGAAAGGCTCGCATCTTTAATATCCTTTTTTGATTCAAGTCCATCTTTTAAAAGTTTATCAACTCCTTGTAAGTTAAAAGCTCCTGCTTCCGCCCCAAAAATATTACTCACTTCCCCAATTTCAATTATCGTTAATTCTGAAACAAACCCAGCCGTCACTTCAAATACTACGGATTCGCTAGTAGTTTCATTCTCTGTTTTAACGGTTATTGTTAGCGTATAATCCCCTGGTGTGGCAGAAGCTGCTACAGTCAACTTCACTTGTCCATCAGTGGCTAAGTCCCAAGCTTTCTTCCCTGCCCAGCCCTCTTCTTTCGATAAAATCACCATTGTTGTCACATTCCCATTGGCGTCTGTTACCACCATAGAAATTTCTTTGATATTTTCAGTCGTTATTATCTTTCCACTAACACGGGCCACCGCCCCTTTTGTGCCTGATATTATATCTAAGGTCGGTTTTGGGAAGTCAATTTCCGATTCTTCTGAATCAAATAACTCACAACTAGTTACCATTAGCAAAAAAAGAACAAGAAAAAGATTTATCAGCAGTTTAGCGTGTTTCATGGGTTTTCCCTTTTATAAAAGACTTATGGAGCCTTCTGGTCAACCAAATAAGCTCCTCTTACTTTGTAAAAACTAATCAAAAAAAAGGCGATCTGCTAGTTTTCTCTACTTGTTTTACCCTCATTTTCATTTTAGAATCTCATTTTTTCGTTTTTCGTTGCTAAGTTCAAGATTCTGCCATATATTTTAACTGGGGTATTTTTAATAGAATGAATAGTGGGGCTTCCTCTTGTAATGAGTGAAATAAACCGTTTTTCTTTGATTTAGGTATTAGTTCTAGTCAAATAAAAATGGGGAATTAAGCGATTT
>CAZLBO010000213.1:0-4885 GCA_964557725.1 uncultured Bifidobacteriales bacterium
AATATGAGTCGATACTTACCTGGGGGTAATTTAGACTCTGGTAAAATTAAGGCACTATAGGAAATTCCCGCTGGAGTTGGTCCGCAAGTGTTTATTGGTTGTATTGGTTGTATAATAAGGGTGTCATTTTCTAAGACAGGGGCGGTGTCTCTTATTGCTGTCAAAGTATCTATACCCTCAACAACAGAATCGATTTTTATTTCTTGGCTTGAATCTATTGTTGTTAAAGTATCTATACCCTCAACAACAGAGTCGACCTCTACATTATAAGGAAGATCGATTAAAATGGGTGGTTGTTTTGGAGTGCAATAAATAAAAATTGTAGTTTCAGTATAATGATACTCTCCGATAATATTGTAGACGTCATCTGAACCCTTCACTAACGAAAACTCCTTAAATGTATAGAAAGCCGAATTTAGGTTTTTATTGCTAAATGATTGAAAGGTGAAAAGTAAAGAATCTTGTTGAGAAGAAACACGAAGCTTTTTGGTAGCGTCCTTTAAATAGGTGGTATCCTTGACGACTTTTAAGTTTATGGGAATGGACTCTCCTAAAACAAGAATATTGGTGTCGGCGAGAGTTGTAGAAGTGTATTTGCGAGCGGCACTTACTTGTGATTTTTGGGAATCATCTTCTGTGATATCTACCCTGTCATCGTCTAATAAACCACAGGAAAGAATGAGAATGCTTCCTATTAATGCTAAGTATGTTTTCATGTTAGAATATCCTTTTTATTATACACTACAAATATAACCCATTATTTTCATAAAATACAACTTTTATTTAAAAAAAATTGATTTATGTGTAAAATATTTATACTTTATACACTACAAAGACCGCAATACTCATCCCACATGGCAAAGCATTTAGGACTAAGAAGAATTAGTGAGAATTTAGGATGTGGTTTCAGCCTTAAGCCATTCTACAAATAACTTTAAGCCTTCTTCTTTATTCACTTGAGGTTTGTACCCTAGCTTATCTGCCGCATGGCTAATGTCCGCCCATGTGCGGGTTACGTCCCCAGGTTGGAGAGGGAGTTTATTTAAAGTTGCTTTTTTCTTTAAGTTTTGCTCAAGTAATTGAATGAGCTTAGAAAGAGAAATGGTATTGGATTCTCCTAGGTTGATAATATCGTATGGACAAGTTTGTGAGTACTCCATGGCAGACACGAGCCCTGCACAAATATCAGTAACATAGGTATAGTCTCTTTCTGTGGTTCCATCGCCAAAAAAGGGAAGGGGTTTTTCTTCCTCTATTAATTTACAAAACTTGTGGATAGCTAAATCAGGGCGTTGCCTTGGGCCGTAAACGGTAAAGAAGCGAATACAGATAGTATGGATTCCCTCTAAGTGACTGTAATGATGACACAGTAATTCTCCCGACCGTTTTGTTGCTGCATAAGGAGAAATAGGAGAGCCTACAAATAAATCTTCGGAAAAAGGGGCTGTTTTGCAGTTGCCATAAACAGATGAAGAAGAAGCAAAAACAAATTGCTTGATCCCCTGCTTTTTGACTTCTTCTAACAGAACGGCAGTTCCTGTGCAATTGACATCCCAATACCTAACAGGGTCTTCGATAGAAGGTCTTACCCCTGCCAATGCCGCTAAATGAAAAACGCCCTTTATTTTATGAGAAGTAAATAAGTTTTTTACCACCTCTTTATCTCGAATATCCCCACGGATATCATCAAAAGTTTGGTTGAATTTTTTAGCCGTTTTTTTGACTTCATTGAGGTTACTTTCTTTGATCTCTGAGGAATAAAATCCATCTAAATTATCTAGGGAGACAACATCATGGCCTTGACTGAGAAGTAAATCGGCTAAATGAGAGCCGATAAAACCAGCTGCTCCCGTAATTAAATATTTTGACATTTTTTTTCCTTAGAAGTCTTGTTATAATGAAACAAGATAAAATTCGTTCATTCCCTTGGTGGGAAATTTATATTCTATAGAAATTTTAGGAGATTTTGAGTGGTAAATCAACCCTTTATTCAAAGTGTTTTGACAAAAAGTGATTCTTCCCAGATAAAGAAGCATGGTTTGTCCGAGAATCAAGTTGCAAGTCAACTAAAGGCCTTTCAAAAGGGAACCCCATACATTAAGCTAACGGAGCCTTGTACCCTTAATCAAGGGATCAAGCGGCTTAAAGAGACGGACATAGAAGAGCTACAGCAAATTTTTTATAAGGCACAATCCAAAGGTCGGGTAAGTAAGTTTCTGCCAGCTTCGGGGGCGGCTACTCGGATGTTTAGGGATTTAATCACCTTAAATCATATACACGAACAAATTGACAAGCGTATGCTAGAGAGCAATGACACCGAAAAAGAGAAAAACTTAAAGAGCTTTTATGAATTTACCACTCATCTCAATCAATTTGCTTTTGTGGATGATTTAAAAAAGGTGCTCAGGGATAACTCCGAATCTCTTGAAACGCTTCTTTCACGGGGAGAGTATAAAAAAATATTGCGTGGTATTTTAGACCCCGATGGCTTGAATTACGCTCATTTACCTAAGGCATTAATATACTTTCATCGGTATGAACAAGAAGTGAGAACGTCCCTAGAGGAGCAGATTCGAGAAGCGATAGAGTACACAAAAGACAAAGAAGGCGTTTGCCGTTTACACCTTACCATTTCAAGAACTCATGAAAAAAAGATTCAAAAACTTCTGTCAAAGTTAAGAGTTAAGTATGAAGGCCACGATATTCACCTCAAAATAAACGTCTCTTTTCAGGAAGGGTGTACAGACACTTTAGCCGTTGATTTAGAAGACGTTCCTTTTAGAGATGAGTCAGAGGCTCTTGTTTTTAGACCTGGGGGGCATGGTTCACTCATTAACAACCTAAATAAACAACAAGGAGATGTTGTTTTTGTAAAGAATATTGATAATGTGAATCATGAATCACAACGAGAAGTGACCTATAAATACAAACGTGCATTGGGTGGCTTGTTGGTTAAGCTACAAAACAAGGTTTTTGAATTTGTGGAACAATTAAGCACTCCTATCGAAAGAAAAGAGAAAGAAGCGATCAGAAGCTTTTGCTCGGAGGAGTTAAACTTACAACTGCCTCGTGATGAGAACTCCACAGAGGAAGTAAGCAAATGGTTGCGTCTGTTAAATCGACCGATTAGAGTGTGTGGGATGGTTCCCAATCAAGGAGAAGCGGGAGGCGGGCCTTTTTGGACACAAGACCAAGACGGGAAGATCTCCCTACAAATTGTAGAGAGCACTCAAGTCGATAAAGAAAATGAAGAACAAATGGCCTTATTTAATTCCTCTACTCACTTTAACCCTGTGGACATTGTTTGTGGGCTTCGAGACAAAAATGGACAATTATTTGATTTGACGGAGTATGTGGATTCGGAGACTTATTTTATCTCGGTTAAATCCTATATGGGACGTCCCTTAAAGGCTTACGAGCATCCTGGCTTATGGAATGGGGGAATGGCGAATTGGATGACTGTTTTTGTAGAAGTGCCTTTAGAAACCTTTTCTCCTGTTAAAGAGGTACTTGATTTGTTGAAAGTACCCCATCAGCCAAAAAGAACCCCAAAAAAGGCTTGAGGCTACTCTCTCCTCTTTAAACTTTTTTAGATTATTCATTATGAAAAATATACTTATTACTGGAGGAGCTGGTTTTATCGGTTCCAACTTCGTGTTAGAGATTTTAGAGAATAAACTGGATTATAAAGTAATTGTTTTAGATAGCCTGACTTATGCCGGCAATTTAGAAAGCTTAAAATCAGTAGAAAATAGCCCTCAATTTGTTTTTTATAAGGGTGATATTGGCGATAAAGAGCTCGTTTTAAAAATTTTAAAAAGTGAGTCTATTGAACAGATTGTTCACTTTGCAGCAGAAAGCCATGTCGATAGAAGTATTAAAAACCCAGGCGTTTTTTTACAGACCAATGTGATGGGGACTTTTAACTTGCTTCAATGTGCCAAAGAATTTTGGAAGGCTGAAGATTACTCGCAAAAACGGTTTTTGCATGTTTCTACAGATGAAGTTTATGGAAGCTTGGGGGAAACAGGGCTCTTTACAGAGGATTCATCTTATCAACCCAATAGCCCCTACTCGGCTTCAAAAGCGTCGTCCGACCACATTGTTCGCAGCTACTTTCATACCTATCAATTTCCTGTGATCACAACAAATTGTTCAAATAATTATGGGCCGTTGCAGTTTCCAGAAAAATTAATTCCTTTGATGATTCACAATATACTTGAGAAAAAACCTTTGCCTATTTATGGAGAGGGAAAGAACATTAGGGATTGGTTGTATGTGAGGGATCATTGCCGAGGGATTCTTAAAGTTTTAGAAAAAGGGCGTTTGGGAGAGACTTATAATATTGGAGGACATAATGAATGGAAAAATATTGATATTGTAAACTTGTTATGTTCCATAATGGATAAAAAACTCCATCGTGCCGAGGGTGAATCAGCTAAGCAAATTACTTATGTGACGGACAGATTAGGTCATGATATGCGTTATGCTATTGACGCTTCTAAAATTGAAAAAGAGTTGGGGTGGACGCCCGATGAGACCTTTGAAACAGGAATAGAAAAAACCATTCAATGGTATTTAGACGAAAAAGATTGGTTGAAAAATGTGACCAGTGGCGATTATCAAAATTACTATCAAAGTATGTATGGTGATAAAAAATGAAAATTCTCCCGACTAAAATTAAAGACTTAATCTTAATTGAACCAAGAGTTTATGGGGATCACCGAGGTTTTTTTAAAGAGACTTGGAATAAAAAAGCCTACGCACAATATGGTTTGCCAGAAACATTTGTACAAGATAATCTCTCTAAATCCCCTCAAAATGTTTTGCGTGGGCTTCACTATCAAAATCCTAATGGGCAGGGGAAGTTGGTAAGTGTTCTCCA
>CAZLBO010000214.1:0-4880 GCA_964557725.1 uncultured Bifidobacteriales bacterium
AGGACCTTCAATTAGAATATCCTTTTCTGAACCGATTAATGCTAGTGTCTTTTTTAATGTAATGGGGTTTTGTAAGTTGATCAGTTGGGTGAGACGATCGCTTTTCTCTTGTTCACTCAAAAGTTCTGTTTCAGAATAAGCAATTGTGCCTTCTCTGGGGGAGTACGAAAACATAAAAGCGGCATCAAATTCAATTTCTTTGACGAGGGAAAGAGTCTCCTCAAAGTCGGCTTTTGTTTCTCCAACAAAACCTGTGATAATATCTGTTGAAATAGCAATACCAGGTATTTTTGTTCGCAATTCTTCGACGATTTCATAATACCGTTCTCGAGAATATTGGCGTCGCATCTTTTTTAACATGGCGTTAGAACCCGATTGCACAGGAAGGTGAACATAGTTTGAGATATTATCGGACGAGGCCATGATATCAATGACATCAGAAGTAAAGTGCCGAGGGTGAGGAGAAGTAAATCGGATTCTTTTAAGCCCTTCTATTTGACTTAACCGAGAGAGTAAGTCCGCAAAACTTACATCATGGGCACGGTATGAGTTAACTGTTTGCCCCAACAAAGTGATTTCTGGGATTCCCGCTTCGACGGATCGTCTGACTTCATCTTCAATCTCTTGTGCCTCACGGCTTCGCTCTTTTCCTCGTACAAAGGGGACAATACAATAGGTACATTGCTTATTACACCCTCGCATAATTGTGACAAAAGAGGAAACGTCTGATTTGAGCTTTGCCACCATGCCTTGGTAATTTTCTTGAGTGTCTTGTTTTGTTAAAATAGTCTTCTCTTTTGAATCGGCTTCAAAGAGCTTACTTTCTAACTCTTTATAGTTATCAGGCCCCGCCACAATATCCACATGCTCTAAGTTGGTAGGTATTTTTTCTCCATGATTCTGTGCCATGCAACCAATAACAGCAATTTTTAGGTTGGGGTTGTTTCTTTTTTGATGACGCATGGAGGCAATACGAGCATAGGCTCTGTCTTCTGCGCCTCCTCGAATAGAGCAGGTGTTGACCACAATGATATCCGCTGCATCAACGGAGTCCGTTTCTTGCAAACCCCTTTTTTCAAACATTTCGGCAATAAGATTGGAGTCATACACGTTCATTTGGCAACCATAGGTGGCTAAGTGGTATTTTTTCCCTTCACTTAGAGAGGGTGCCTCCTCCCATTGGGGGATGAGATGCTTATATTTTTTCTTTTTATCAGTCGTAGAGGTCATCAAACGGTTCCTGTATTTTACAGAGAAAGGATATAATTTTTTTGAAGCAATTTTTCCAGTTCAGAAAGATTCTTTCTGCATGATAGGTTGTTTTTGAGGGGTAGATTATTCAATAACCTTTTGGTAGCGACTTTTGTTCGCCATTCTTTTTTAAAAAGAAAAAGCATACTCTTGTTTAAGCAACCCTTCGAGTTCAGAAAAACTGCTGATAAGATGGGTAGGTTTAGATTGTGTTAATTGCTCTGTGTTTCCAATCCCTGCTGTAATTCCAATCGTATCGACTCCAAGGGCATGACCAACAGCAATATCAGGGACACTATCTCCTATCATAATAGCTTCATGGGGTTGAAGTTTAAATTGATTCAATAAGAAGTTTAAGCCCATTGGGTCAGGTTTTTTGGTAGGGAAGGTGTCTCCACCAATGACTTCTAAAAAGAAATTTGTGAGGTTCAATTCTTCTAAAATAACTCGACAGTATTTTTCTGCTTTGTTACTCAAAATGGCTAATTTTAAGGGCTGTAGTTTTTTAAGTAAAGGTAAAACCCCTGAATATGGTTTGGATTTAACGACACAATGATCAAGGTAATAAGCCTTAAAAACTTGTGACACTTGAGCTTGAAAGTTTTTTTTGTCAGAGGGAAGACACCTCTCAATAAGCTTCTCAAAACCATTGCCGATGGCAGCATTTATCTGAGATTGAGTGAGAGTAGGGAGGCCACAATATTTTAAGGAATAATTGAGTGCATCCGCAATGTCGTTCTCTGTATCAACGAGAGTACCATCGAGATCGAATAGAAGTATTTTTATCATAATAAGAAACAGTATTTAAAATCAGCTGATTTACTTTTTAATACATCGGATATAGATTCGACTGGAACTATTTGCAGTGCGAGTAGAAATAGATTCACCATCGGAATAGGTCTGCCAGAATGTCCAATTCTCATCCCTTATCCACCAAACTCCACTATCATCTAAGTCAGTATATTGGTCGGAAAGAAAAAAGCCCCCTGCTAACCCCGAAAATTGAGTTGCATTTCCAATAATGACACCATTGTCAAAATAGAGAGAGGTTGTGTCCATTACCTCAGTTGCAGGAAAATTAGGATTAAATGTTTCTGCAAAGTTCTTTAAAGTGTTCCATGATTCTATTGGGGGAAGTTCCCAAGTTGTAGGGCACGCGGACTCTGCAACGCTTCTTGTATATAAACGACCATATTTTATACAGTTTGCTGTATTGTCAGCATAACAGAATCCCCCTGGGGTATAGTTTAGATTTTCCTTCATCCAACATTGTCCGTTAATGTTAACCGTTTCATAAGTTTCTCCTCCACTTGCACGATCATCCTTAAAGTTGTCTCCACATTCCCATGAAAAACCACTTACAGGGCCTAGGTAATCGGAATTACCAATGGCATTGGTGGCACGGATTTGATAAAAATATTTGGTACCCCATATTACAGAATTATCGGTATAGGTTGTTGTATTATTATTTGTTGATGCAATTTGAGTATAGCCATTGCCTTGTGTTAAGCTTCTTTCAATTTTAAAGTTTAATTCATTATTTGAATTATCATTCCAGGTAAGCTTTATAGAAGTGTAGCCATTTTTAGCGATGATTAAATTAGTAGGGGGTGCAGGGGCAATATCATTTACAGTTAATGTTGCGGTATTACTTGTTGCATTACCAGAAGTATTAGTCACCACTACACTGATTTGATCTCCATTGTTACTTAGTGTTAAATTTGGGGTTGTATAAGTAGCTGAATTTGTTCCGACATTTGTTCCCCCTTTTTTCCATTGGTAGGTAAAAGGAGAAAAGCCTGTGGCAGTTACACTAAAAGAAGCTTTTTGTCCTACATTTTTAGTTTGGTTTACGGGATTAGAGGTGATGGTCGGCTTAAGTTTTAGCGTGACTATTGCCCCTGTACTGCTTGCTTCTCCTGCAGGATTAGAAACTTTTACGGTATAGGTGTTTTTATCATCTGTAGCGCCTAAGTTTGGAGTGGTATATGTGTTTGATGTTGCCCCATTGATAGTGACTCCTCCAATAAACCATTGATAAGTTAGTGGGTTGCTCCCTGTAGCAATAACTGTAAAAATAGCCTTGGTACCTTCATTCACTGTAGTATTTACAGGGTTACTAGTGATAGTAGGGGGAAGGATAACCGTTAACTTTACAGAAGAACTTGTAACGGCTCCTTTTGAATTGGAAACAATACATCGGTAATTAGTATTATTATCCGTTACTTTTACCGTTTGAATTTCATAGGAAGAAGAAGTTGCCCCAGAAACATTAGTTGTCCCTTTTTGCCATTGGTAAGTTAGATTTGTTCCTGTAGCAATAATTGAAAAAGATGCTTTTTTACTCAGTATAGCCTCTATGTTTGTGGGCTGGGTGGTAATAGTTGGAGCAATAATTTCCTTAACAATGGTGAGGGTTCCGGGGTTACTGGTAAGAGAGGCTTTGGAGTTTGAAACAGTTACTGTATATAATGAGCCGTTTTCACTTAAAGATAAATTATCTGTTTGATAAGTCGCTGCAGTAGCTCCCGTAATATCCACTCCTCCTTTTTTCCATTGATAGGTTAAGTTGGAGCCCTCGGCAATTACGCTAAAGCTTGCTTTTTGCCCTTCAGTAATAGAAGTGTTTTGTGGATGAGTTTTAATGGAAGGAGCAATAATTTCTTTTAAGACTTCAACTATTGCTTGATTACTTGTGATCTGTCCTTTTGAATTTGAAATAGTAACTGTAAACTTTCCCCCATTATCAGCTAAGGATAAACTATCGGTTTCATAACTGGAAGAAGTGGCTCCTGTAATGTTGCTTCCATTCTTTTTCCATTGATAGGTTATGTTGGTGCCACTTGCTACTACATTAAAACTTACTTTTTGCCCTTCGGTAACCGATTTATTTTGAGGTTGAGTTGTAATGATGGGGGCTATTATTTGTTTGACAACTTCTAACCTTGCAGGAGTACTTGTTACAGACCCTTTTGAATTTGAAATAGTCACAATATAATCAGAACCATTATCACTTATGGATAAACCCTCTGTTTGATAGTTTGAATTATTAGCTCCAAGAATGTTAGTGCCCCCCTTTTTCCACTGGTATTGTAAATTCGTGCCACTTGCTACCACATTAAATGTTGCTTTTTGTCCTTCGGTAACCGATTTATTTTGGGGCTGGGTTGTAATTGTGGGTATAATAATTTGATTGACAACTTCTATTGTTGCAAGATTGCTAGTAGCTGTACCCGAAGTATTTGAAACCGTAACGGTGTATTGCGAACCGTTATCACTTAGAGATAATGAATTTGTTTCATAATTAGAGCCTGTCGCTCCAGTAATTATTTTTCCTCCTTTTTTCCATTGGTATTGTAGGTTCGTACCCTTTGCGACAACACTAAACGTTACTTTTTGTCCTTCGGTAACCGATTTATTTTGAGGATGTGTGGTAATTGTGGGAGCGATGATATTTTGTATAACTTGGAGTACGGCAGGGTTACTCGTTATTTGACCTTGAGAGTTGGATATTGTCGCTGTGTATTGAGAACCACTATCACTAAGAGAAAGAGTTTTCGTTTGATATGATGACTGATTTGCGCCTACAATGCTAATACTATTTTTTTTCCATTGATAGGTTAAATCAT
>CAZLBO010000215.1:0-4868 GCA_964557725.1 uncultured Bifidobacteriales bacterium
AGGAAAGATTTTAAACGATGTTAAACAAATTAATAAGATATTTCCTCGAAAATAAACTGGTCACAACTTTACTTGTTTTAGTGCTTATTGCGTGGGGTATTTCAACAGCGCCATTTGGTTGGGGTGATGGCTGGATGCCACGGGATCCTGTACCTGTAGATGCCATTCCTGATATTGGTGAAAACCAACAGATTGTTTTTACCGAGTGGATGGGGCGTTCTCCTCAAGATGTGGAAGATCAAATTACATATCCCTTGACTGTAGCGATGTTGGGAGTACCCGGAGTTAAAACCATTCGCAGTAGTTCCATTTTTGGATTATCAACTATTTATGTGATATTTGAAGATGACGTGGAGTTTTATTGGAGTCGTACAAGAATACTTGAAAAAATGAATTCTTTGCCTTCGGGTACATTGCCTGGAGGGGTGCAGCCTGCGTTAGGCCCTGATGCCACAGCACTTGGTCAGGTCTTTTGGTATACACTTGAGGGACATAATCCTGAAACAGGAGAGCCCAATGGCGGATGGGATCCTCAAGAGTTGAGAAGTATTCAGGATTTTTATGTGGGGTATGCACTGACATCAGCCAAAGGGGTGTCTGAGGTGGCAGCTATTGGGGGCTATGTTAAGGAGTATCAAGTGGATATCGACCCTGATGCCATGAAGTCAAGTAATGTAACGATTGCGCAAGTTATGAATGCGGTTAAAGAGAGCAATCTTGATGTAGGGGCTCGGACGATGGAGTACAATCGAGCAGAATACATTGTAAGGGGGCTGGGCTACATAAGGAGTTTGGAAGATTTAGAAGAAGCAGTCGTAGCAGTGAATGATAATACTCCTATACGTTTAAAAGATGTGGCCATGGTTCATTATGGCCCTGCGACTCGTAGGGGAGGACTTGATAAAGGGGGAGCTGATGCGACAGGAGCAGTGGTGGTTTCGCGGTATGGGTCAAACCCCCTTGAAGTAATTAATAATGTTAAAAAAGTGATTGAAGATATCTCACCAGGGCTTCCCAGTAAAATACTGGCGGATGGTACGGTCTCCAAAGTTACCATTGTTCCTTTTTATGACCGTTCTGGCTTGATCAAAGAAACAATTGGAACGCTTGAAGAGGCGCTTGAGCATGAGGTACTTATTAGTATTATCGTTGTGATGGTCTTGCTATTTAACTTGCAGGCCTCAGTGCTCATTGCAAGTCTGTTGCCAATTGGTGTGTTGATGACTTTTATTGCCATGCGTAAATTTGGGGTAGATGCAAATATTGTTGCACTGTCAGGTATTGCTATTGCTATTGGGGTGATGGCAGATGTGGGGATTGTTTTTACCGAGAATATTTTAAGGCACCTGCACTTGCCAGAAAATAAGGGAATACGGGGTAAGAAGCTTCTTGAAGTTATCTATGAAGCTACGATTGAAGTTGCTTCCGCTATTATTACGGCACTTTCTACAACTATTGTCAGTTTTCTACCTGTGTTTGCTATGCAAGCTTCAGAAGGAAAGTTATTTAGGCCATTGGCTTTTACAAAAACTTTTGCTTTAGTTTCCTCCTTTATTATTGGCATTATTATTATACCAGCATTAGCTCATGCTATTTTTTCCATTGACTTTAAAAATAAACGGTTCAAGCGTATTTGGGGTTCGTCCCTTATTGCCTTGGGTCTTTTGTTGTCGATTGTTACAGGTACCTATCAACTGCTAATTTTAGTAGTATTTGGTGTCAATACCTTGATGGAGGGGCGTTGGCCAGAGCATAGAAAAAAATATGTTAGCTTAATTAATGTTGGTGTAGCCCTTATGATGGCTGTGTATATTCTAACTCATGCTTGGATGCCATTGGGAGCTCAAAATAGTATGTTAGTTAACTTCCTCTTTGTCGTAGGCTTGGTTGGATTGGTACTAGGTACTTTAATGACTATCGTTCATTTTTATACTCAGATTTTAAGATGGTGTTTAGAGAATAAAATTAAATTTTTAATGATTCCCAGTTCTGTGATTCTGATGGGTATCATGGCTTGGTTAGGCTTTTCTACTGTCTTTGGTTTTGTGGCCATTGGCTTTAATAAAGTGGGTTTTGATATTAAACAAACAAGCCCGTGGCAGGCTGTTAGTAATGTATTTCCTGGTGTGGGTCAAGAGTTTATGCCTGCTTTGAATGAGGGCTCTTATTTACTTATGCCTACAACCATGTCACATTCTGGTATACAAGAAAATATGGAAACTATTAGGATAGTGGATCAAAGTGTGGGAGCTATCCCCGAAGTAGAGTCTGTTGTGGGGAAGTGGGGACGTGTCAAATCGGCCTTGGATCCTGCTCCTATCTCAATGTATGAAAATACCATCAATTACAAACCTGAATATATGAGTAATGAAGCGGGGCACCGTATTCGCTTTAAGGTGAATAAAGAAGGTGCCTTTATATTGAAGGAGGGAGGAACATATAAATATGGAACGGATAAATATCGAGTGATAAAAGAAGAGGAGCTGATTGTTTATGATAAGGGAAAATACTTTAGACAATGGCGTGAACACATTAATAAACCCGATGATATTTGGGCAGAAATATTAAAAGCAGCTAGGGTGCCAGGTATGACATCAGCCCCCAAACTTCAACCCATACAAACTCGTTTAATTATGCTAGCGACAGGTATGCGAGCACCTATTGGTATTAAAGTATTTGGTCCTGATCTTGAAACTATTGAAAAAGTAGGGCTTCAATTAGAAAAAATATTACAAGAGGTTCCCAGTGTAGAAAGGTCTTCTGTTTTTGCTGATAGGATTGTTGGTAAGCCTTATTTAGAGTTTGATGTGGATCGAAAAGCAATTGCAAGATATGGGCTTACTATGAAGGATATCCAAATGTATATTGAGGTTGCCATTGGAGGAATTCAATTGTCTACCACGGTGGAAGGGCGAGAACGCTATCCCATACGAGTGCGATATGCCCGTGAGTTTAGAGATTCTCCTTCAGAAGTTGGGAATATTCTGATTCCTACTTCTACAGGTGAGCAAGTACCTCTTATTGAATTGGCTGAAATAACTTATCGCAGAGGCCCTCAAGTGATTAAAAGTGAAGATACCTTTTTGGATGGCTATGTAGTCTTTGATAAAAAAGAGGGTTACGCCGAAATTGATGTGGTTCATGAAGCACAGCGTTTTATCAATGCCAAAATTGAATCAGGCGAATTAGTCATTCCTCCTGGTGTGAATTATAAATTTACAGGAAATTATGAAAGTCAGATAAGAGCCACCAAAAGACTTGCCATTGTAGTTCCTATTTGCTTGATGGTTATTTTCTTAATCCTTTATTTTCAATTTGGTCAAGTGGCTACCACAGCCATGGTTTTTTCAGGGATATTCGTCGCATTTTCTGGCGGCTTTATTATGATTTGGTTATATGGGCAACCTTGGTTTTTAAATTTCAGTATTGCTGGGGTTAATATGCATGAACTTTTTCAAATGCATACCATTAATTTGAGTGTAGCAGTATGGGTAGGTTTTATCGCCTTATTTGGCATTGCTACAGATGATGGAGTGATTATGGGAACTTACATTACACAAACATTTGACAGAGAAAAACCAACTACGATAAAGGCTATTAGAGAAGCCGTGTTACATGCAGGAAGCAAAAGAGTCCGGCCAGCTATGATGACCGCTTCGGTGGCAATTATTGCATTAATCCCCATTTTAACTTCCACAGGTAAAGGGGCTGATATTATGGTGCCTATGGCTATTCCTAGTTTTGGTGGGATGATTATACAAGTGATGACGATGTTTATTGTACCTACCTTATATTGTATGTGGAAAGAACAAAAATTAAAAAAATTAATTAAAAGGCAATCCGTATGAAGATGTTCTCAAAAAGTTTACTTTACTCTATCGTTTTTGTGTTTTCTGCAACAGCTCAGAGTGATTTAGATAACTATCTTAAAATGGCAGCAGAAAATAACCCCGGACTTAAGGCAAAGTTTAATACTTATATGGCGAGTATGGAAAAAGTACCCCAAGTGGGGGGATTGCCAGATCCTAAATTGGCTTTTGGCTACTTCATCTCTCCTGGGGAGACGAGGGTTGGGCCACAACAATATAAAGCTTCACTTTCACAAACCTTTCCTTGGTTTGGTTTATTAGGTGCAAAAGAGGATGTGGCCACTCAACGGGCAAAACAAAAACTGGAAGTCTTTGAAGATGCAAAGTCAAGATTGTTTTATGATGTAAAGTCAACTTACTACAATTTATATGTTGTTGAAAAAGGCTTGGTGATTACACAAAAGAATATAGACATATTAAACACCTTTAGACAACTGGCTCTGATTAAATTTGAATCGGGTAAGGCTTCTGCAGTGGATGAATTGAGAGTTGAAATTGAAATTGCAGATTTAAAAAATCAATTAGCTTATTTACAAGACAGTAAAATTCAAATTCAGGTTAGGTTTAATAACCTTTTGAATGAAGAAGGGGGAAAAATAGTAATAGTTCCTGATACTTTAAAAAGAGAAACTTTATCTGATGAGCGAAAGGTACTGATAGATAGCATTAAAACTCAAAATCATCAGTTGAAAAAAATTGAAAATAAAATTCTTTTATGGGAACATCAAGGCCGTGTCGCAAAGAAAGCAGGTATGCCAAAATTTATGCTAGGAGTTGATTATGGGGGCATAGGAACCAGTGCAAATCAAGCTTTGCCTGCCAGTGATAATGGCAGAGATGTTATTTTGGCTAAAGTGGGTATTACGCTTCCCATTTACAGAACAAAATACAGGGGAATGGCTAAAGAGGCTTCTTTACAAATAAAAGCTGCAAATTTTTCAAAAGAAGAACAAATTAATCAATTGAGAAACTTGTTTGAACAAGGTTTTAAGAATTTTA
>CAZLBO010000216.1:0-4855 GCA_964557725.1 uncultured Bifidobacteriales bacterium
AGACTTCTGGGGTAAACATAAAACAACAGTATTAAATAGCCGGCAACGATTGATGTTAAATAAACTACTTGATGGTTTTGAGGGTAAATTGAAAACATCGAAATGGGCAAAAATTTCAAAATGCTCTCAAGATACGGCATTGAGAGATATAAAGGATTTAATTGAAAAAGATATATTGAGGTTGGAGAGCTTAGGAGGAAGAAGTACTAATTATGAATTAAATAGGGGATAAATAAGTCGTTGAAAACTATCCTCGATCCAAGGCCTTTTAAGGGTTTAAAATTTATCTGGCTTTGCCAGTTTCTTTAGTTTTGAGTGTGTTCTTTGTGAATTCTCTCTTCTAAAAACACCTTCATAATGGACTGATAGGGTACATCCCATTTGTTAGCGAGTGTTTTAAAGTCATTTAATAATGATTCAGGTAATCTAAGTGAAATTGATTTTGTTGATGGTTTTAGGTTGGGAAAGGTCGCTATTTTAGATTTTGTCCAATCAATATATTCGCTTGAATCATGGGTATTCCAGAACTTACGCTCTTGTTCTTCATTTTTAAATTTTGGAATCTTTTTCATAAAAGCCTCTTTCTTTTTTATGCATGTCTCTGCATGAAATAACCCTAATTTTTTGTTTTCTTATTATAAAAGCACAGAAAAGTTTTCTTCCTTTATTTGTTATTCCAAGTGCAAAATATCGTTTTTCTTTTGTAGTTGAGTGTTGGGTATCATTTTCTAATAATAGTGGCTTATTAAAAAAAATTTCTTCTGACTCAAGTAAGGTAACATTGTATTTCTCTAAACTTTTAAGGCTATTACCTTTATCCCAATCAAACCCTGTGCAATTTTCTAAATAAATGAATTCCATAGCTGTATATTCTCATAATATACACAAAAAGGAGGGGGAGATCAGCATAAAAATAAAATAAGGCTACTTTTTGATTAGCTGCTAAATACACCACCTCAACTGTCCTTCTAAGGGTATATTAGTTTTTTGACGGCAACTTAGAATCTTATTCGTTAAACCTTCCAATTTCTCTAATGGGCTATGGAATATTAAAAGTTATGGATTCGCATAAAATGAAATTTAGTATAGAAAAGAATCCAATTAGTACAATATTATTTTCTTTAACTTTTGACTTGAATTCAGGTATTAATAATTTCGATGTGGTATATTTTGTAAATGATTACTTACAAGTATTTGGAGGGCTTAAGGCAGATTTCTTTTGGCCAACAAAAGAGAATCCGGATACTTGGGTTGGTAAATTTAATTTCGGATTGCAAACAATCTTAAAGAAAACGGTCTTATTTAAGATTGGTGGTGTATATGTATATGGTGGTGGACCTAAAGAAGGATTGCGACCGACAGTCTTATTAGGGCTTTTGTTTTAAAGGTTAATTGTTAGAGGAATTAGTATCACTATGCTTTGTGAATGGGGACTATGAGAAATTAGTTCAAATTTTAAAAATGCATATTTAAAAGAAGTAAATGAAAATGAGTTTGTGGAGCCTTTTAGTTGCCACTAAAAAAGAAAAAAACCGATTGTGTCTAGCCAAAAGAGTGTGTTCAGAAATAAATGACTGTGGATGCACTGAGCGGAGGGGCAGGGGTGGGGCTTCCTTCTATTCTTTGTACTTACTCAAAGAGATCCGAATGCGTACCTGTTCGGATAAAATCAACATGCTTTGCTTCTTCATCTACAATATAAACTAACAACCAATCAGGCTTTATATGACATTCCATGCAGTCCACATAACTTCCTGTTAAAGGATGAGGCTTACATTTTGGGGGCAACACTTCCCCTTCCAGAATAAATCTCATTATTTTTTCAAGCTCTTTTAGTTTAAGCCCACGTTTACCACAGCGTTTAAAATCCCTTTTGAACTGATTTCTAAAAGAGGAAGTATACATCATTTTTTATTCAAAGAAACAAATAGTTCATCAGCATTCTTATATTTAGAGGACTTCTTTACCGTCTTTCTAGCCTCCTCAATCGCTTTGATCGTTTTCTTATTAGGAATACGCACATCAAAGGGAAGCCCTTTATGGAGGACTACTTGCTTTAAGAATAAATTTAAAGCGCTGGTCATATTCAGACCTAATTTAGAGAAAATTACCTCTACTTTTTCTTTGAGATCTATTTCAGTACGGGCACGGATCATTCCTTCTCTAGACATTTTTAATCTCACTTTGTTTAAACTTCTTTTAAAATATATCCCATTTGGGATACAAAGTCAAGTGCCTAATTTCTTTAAATCCCATATAATGCTAAGCACGAGGGTGATACTTCTCTAGCACATGCCCTGCATATGAATTAACCCCGCTTTTGGATTAGTGGGACAAAAATTAGTTTTTAGAAAAAGAGTCATTTTATGATATACAGGGCACAACTCTTCCCTTCTCTTTTTTAATCCCAGAAGATATCGGGCTTTTTGATTTTAGGCAGTTTATCTTGGTTTTTTTTAGCCCATTCAAACTTCTTGTTGAGAATGTCAACTTTGTTATTTTCTAACTCTTTAGAAGCTTGGAACTTTTCGGCTATCTCTTCATTACGGCTGTCTTCATTTTTGAGGAAATCATCGAGGCTCTGAACTGCTTCTTGAAAAGGCTTCTTTTCTAAAATTGCCCCTGTTTCTTTATCAATGACTAATGAACCTTTGCAACAAGGGCATTTTATTTTAAAAACATTCATCACAACCTCTTTTCTAAATCCTTATCTTAGCTTTAAATTAACACTCTTTTGGGTTAAAGTAACCTATTTTTTCTGTTTTTTAGGGTAGTTATTGAGGAAATATAGCAAGTATCCCTTTTAAAAATTATATTCTGGGTGGAACCGCAGAAAGGCTTTTTACCCTTGGAGACGGATGAATTCTTCGGAAAATGAAATAAGAGAACTTAAAGAGAAAAATGAAAGATTGCGCGAGCAGTTTTCTGGTTTACTAGATGGCTATGCCAAGCTAGAACTAACTGATCTTAAAAGGAATCTGCAAGCAAGTAATCAAAAGAGATTGATAGACTTTATCCAGCGCATTGCTAAAAAAATAGGTGATGATAACCTGATGGATATTTTAGTCGAAGAGTTTCTCATTGAATTAGGAGCGGATAGGGTTTCTTATATTTTACCAGGATCAGGGCCAAATAGAAAGCTAGCCGTTTCAAATGAAGCAGTAGAAAAAAACGTCAGTCGTTTATCTATTCCTTATTTTATTTCGGCGGATACAGATAAGCCGTTTACAGATTTAATTTATAGTAGCATAGATAAAAGTGAAGTTGTACTTAGTGACTGGAAAAAACCTGTTATTTTGGTTCCTGAATCTGAACTTGAATTTAGTTTAGAACAAAACTTTCAGGCCGCAATGGAAGAAGAATTTAATGTAGTTTTTAAGGTTGAGTGTCAATCGGCAATGGTTTGTACTATAAAAACCAATGCAGGTGAATCTGTTATTTGTGTACAGAGAACTCAAACAAAGAGAAGCTGGTCTGAGCCACAAAAGAAATTGTTTTTTGAAATGTGTCGCTATGCAGGCTTTATGTTAGAGCAATTGCAATTGACTCAACATGTGGGAGATTTAAAGGATCAATTGAGTTCATTGATACAATCCATGCCCTCTGCTATTATCGGAATGGATTTATTGGGAACCATAACCATGTGGGGAGGAAGAGCCTCCGAATTATTTGAAGTGAATCAAGAAGAAGCATTGGGTCGAATGATGTGGGATTTAATTCCTCAATATAAATTTGTTTCTAATGCCATGATGGATGTCATGAGTATTCAGGATAACAGTGGACTAGAATTTGAGAATCTTGCTTACAAAAGAAAGAATGGGCAAGTTGTTTATCACCATGCTAATTTGTTTACCATGTTTGGGAGTAACCGAGGAGAAGTTGCCCTTAGAGTGGATGATGTCAGTAAACAAGTGGAATTGAGCCAACAGTTGTTTCATGCACAACGCATGGAAACAGTAGGTACTTTGGCAGGGGGGTTAGCCCATGATTTTAATAATGTGTTGGGGGGGATAGTCGGGACTCTTTCTCTTCTCAAACAAAGAGCCTTAGAATCAATGGAGCCCCTAAAAGGGGAAGAGAAATTAAAATATTCTCAAGACCTTGAAGATATTGAAATTATTGAATCCTGTACTTCTCGTGCGACCGATATGGTGAAGAGGCTTTTGTCCCTTGCTAAAAAATCGGTAATCCATATGGAACCGTTGAATATAAATACAGCGGTTGAAAATGTGGTTACTTTATGTTCTGCTTCGTTTGAAAATCGCATTACTATAGAGCATCAAATTCCTGAGAAAGGGCTTTGGATACAAGGGAACCGAACGCAATTAGAACAAGTTTTATTGAACTTATGTGTTAATGCCCGTGATGCCATGGGAGAGGGAGGGACTCTTTCTTTGAAACTCTCTCTTTATAATGTGACGGATCGGTTTAAAAAGAAGTATACAGATTGCCTCGAAGGTAAACTGGTTCGATTGAGAATCTCTGATACGGGAGAGGGGATTGCCTTAGAAAATTTAGATAAGATTTTTGACCCTTTTTATACCACCAAACAGAAGGATCAAGGAACAGGCTTGGGCTTAGCAATTGTGGATAAAATTATTAAAGACCACGGTGCTTATATTGAAGTGGATAGCGATAAGGAAACGGGGACGAGCTTTGTACTTTATTTTAAGCAAGTAAAATCGGGGAAAACTCCTGACCCAGTATTGCCCAAAAAAATCAAAAAAAGAACTGGCGATATTTTAGTGGTGGATGATGATGAGATTATGCGCAAAACCATTTCACGAATCCTCTATAGTATGGGGTATACCGTTGCTACTGCAGCAAGTGGTGCCACGGCTTTGAGAATGTGCGA
>CAZLBO010000217.1:0-4834 GCA_964557725.1 uncultured Bifidobacteriales bacterium
CGCCTTTAAATGACCCACTCATTTCTCGGGAAACCGACTGAGGAGATGCCTTTGGTAAAGTTAATAGTGCCTTTGATACTTTTTCACTAATCTTAAGTGAATCTTGCCCTAAGCTAGTAAACAATCGATTTAGTAAATCTTTTGCTTCTCCCAATAAAGCAGAAAACAAATGAAGTTCGGTTAACTCCAAATGTTCTTTTTCCATCTGTATAAGTTGTGCCTGATGAATAGCCTGTTGACTGAGTTGAGTAAACTGTTTCATAAATACCTCCACCCCTTTGTATGGCAAATACTATGCCATACTTTACATCGTCTTTTTATCGTTTTTAATCAATTTCACATTGCCTATGTTATAAAATGAAACAAGGTGAAACACTCCATCTTTAAACACCTCTCCCTTTTGCCTTTTTTTCTCCTAAGTAAAAAGCACAGTGTGCATGGTGGACTAAGTAGTCTGTTGTGCTACCCAATATCACTCGATCAAAAAAGTTATGAGAATGAGGAGCTATAAAAATCCAGCGAAAACGGTGTTCTTTCTGGTACTCCAAAATACTTAACCCTGCATTACCTTTAATTACCTCTACCGTGTAATCGGATTTCAAATAAAGGTCTTCTGCATACTTCTCTAATTTTTGTCTAAGTTTAAGTGTTACTTCTTTCTCGTGCTTACTTGTCATCAAAGAATTTGCCCCGTAAATTTCTGGAGCCCATGTTTGATAATAAGGGATAAACGTGTCTACATGTAACAACACAAGCTTTGCGCCTGTCTGCTGTGCAAATGCGTCTGCCTTAAAGACAATTTCGACATTTGGTTCAGAGAAGTCAATGGGAACGAGAATTTCATTCTCCAACTCATGGTAAGTTCCTTTGTATAAAAATACAGGAATATTTACATGATGCAACACATAGTCTGCTGTGCTTCCTAAAAATAAGCGTTCGAAGGAGGATTGATCATGGGAACCCATCACTAAAAATTCAGGTTCGATAGATTCGCAGACATTTACAATCTCGTCTTGAGGAACCCCCACTTTATGTAAGAGAGTATATTCTTTTTCTATCTTCTGAGATTTAAGATAAGCCTCAAACTGGCGCTCAATCGTAGAAGTACTCTCCCTAATAAAATCGTTTACATTGGATTCGCCATAAATTCCTGTAAGCGATACTGACATCTTTAACACCTCTGGCGTCACATGCAAAAAAACCAGATGCATGTCTTTATCAATGGCTAAATCACAAGCAAACCGAATAACCGACTTACTCATTTCATTCATCCCAATCGGTACCAATATTTTCTGTGACATGAGATCCTCCTTGTTGTGGTTTATACCTATGAAGTATGCAATCTCTATACCAATTAATTGTCACCCCTTACACCGCTCCTTTCTCACACACATAAGGATTTTTCCTATTTTTAATGACAATTTGTCACTTATTTTGCCATTTTTGCAACATTCTTATTGGATAAAGGCTTAATTAAACATCCATTAATGCTGGCCTCTCCTTTGCTCAACTAAAGGGTACACCTAACACAGGAGGAACAAATGAAAAAGAAGCTCATCATAGGATTTATATCAGTGTTTATCGCACTATTGGCTTTCCAAATTTATCGAGTCGATTTACGAAAGACTTCATGGGAAGGACCTACACAAGATACATTGGTTTATGTTAGTATTGACCAGTTTGGAAGCATCAATACTTATACGTTTATGCCAGGTAAAAAACTCATCCTTTCTCGTGAGGGGCAATGTGTCGAAGTCGCAACTTTTGAGACCGTCTTGGGAAATCAATTTTTTGACTTCCTTTGGAAAACCCCTCTTCCCGATAGACACTGGGCTAAAGATTTTAGTTATGTACAGAGAGGCATGAAGCCCATGCGAATCACAATAACTCCTATTTCTCAGGAAGGCGATAATTGCCTAGGACTCCCAAGAATAGGCAAGATTTATGATAAGTACATGGAAATCAATGGGAAAAAAATGAATATTGAAGGCAACACCTATACCAAACTTAAAAACAATGTGGTCGATAAGTTAAACCTTCAGGATGCCGCAAGCCTTTTAGAGGAATGACCCTTAAAAAATACACTTGCCCTTTTGAATTGCAGTCCACGCAGAATGCTTCTCAAGGGCAAAAAGGATAGAAAATAGCCCTCGGACTCCCCGACTCTTTCTAGTTTATAGCGATGCTTTTGTAACCCCAAAAGGAAATACGATGGATCAGCTAATACCGGAACATTCAAACCTTACACCCGATCAACCCACTTCTCTTGCCTTTTCATATTCAGGAGAGGGAGGCACATTAGTAGGGCTTTATCTCAAAAATATATTTTTATCCATTTTCACCTTAGGACTCTATCGGTTTTGGGGACAAGTGGAAATCAAAAAGTACTTATTCTCAAGTATCCATTTATTTGATAGTCCCTTTGGTTATCATGCCACAGGAAAAGAGCGTTTTCATGCCTTTTTAAAAGCGGTGCCTATTATTGCTGTTATCTTCTTTCTCATCAGTATTCTAGGTTCTTTTGGAGGTGTGCTACTCTTTCTGCTCTTTTTATTTGGGCAACCCTTTATTATGGTAGGAAAGTACAATTACCTGTTAAATCGCTCTTCATGGAGTAATGTTCGATTTCGATTTGATGGGAGCTTTGGTGAATTTCTTCCTATCTATCTTAAAGGGATTCTTCTCACCGTAATCACTCTTGGCATCGCCACCCCTTGGTACCTCAACAGCATTCAACATTATTTTACCAATCACTCTCGTTTGGGTGAAAAAGAATTTAACTATAATGGCAACCCCACTAAATTATTTATGATCTTTCTCAAAGGTTATCTCTTAACCCTTGTCACCTTGGGCATTTATTCCTTTAAACTCATGGCAAACATCGCTCAATATTATATCAATCACACCTCCCTCGAAGGACTTCAATTTAAAAGTGACCTCAAGGGTATGGATGTATTTAAAATTTACATGGTACTTATCTTTGTCACTCTCCTTACCCTTGGATTGGGGACAGGCCTTGCTGTCAACTACGCCTTTCGAAAATTCTTTTCTACTCTGTCTCTCGAAGGGGACTTAAAAACTTTAGATGAGATTCAAGGCACAGAGGATACAGGTTCTTCCGCCTTTTCCGATGGATTAGATGATGCAGCTGATATCCTTGATGGAATTTCTGGCGCATTTTAAATGACCCGTATTTGCCAAGCAAGCCTTTACACAGGTAAATCCTCCCAAGCCATTTCCGTTTCTGTTAAATGGATAGGAAATGAAGTCACTCTCATTCATCAAGATAAAAACATTTTAACCTTTTCTCTTTTGGATATAGAGAGTCTCGATAGACAAGTGACGGATTATAAACTTACTCTTAAAACTACAGATCCCTTAAAAGATAGTGAGATGTTGCTCTTTTCGGATGCAGAGTTTTATGTCGATTTAAAAAAGGTGTGGCTTCAACGTCGCTCTCTCTTTAAGCAATTTACCCAATGGTTTACAGATCTTAGCTTTTCAAAAAAAATAGTGACGAGCTTTGCTTTTACTTCCCTTGGTCTATTAGGTCTCTACCAAATTATCATTCATATCTATCTTTTTTTACCCCCTCAATATGATCAGTACATAGGCAATAAAGGGGCAGCCCAAATTCTTCAATTTTTTGAGCCTTGTGAAAATGATACCATTCTTCAATTTGTAGATAAAATGAGTACGGCTCTCACTTCTCCAAAAGATGAGTTTAAATTAGATATTGTAGTGGTCAACCACCCCTTAGTCAACGCCTTTGCCCTCCCTGGTGGTAAAATATTATTATTCAAAGGCCTTTTAGAAAAAGCCGAAAGCCCCGATGAAGTTTTGGGCGTACTTGCTCATGAAATAGAACATATTGCTAATCGGCATGGGGTTCAGCAATTATTTAAATCAATGGGCGTGGCCTTTATGTTTTCTCTTACGATTGGCTCTGTTGTTGAGGGTATCGAAATACTCGAAACGGGAGAATTTATGAATGAACTTTTAAGTACCTTACTCTTTTTAAAATACGCTCGTAATTTTGAAACAGAAGCCGACCAAATGGCAATTAAAAGGTTACATCAAAACCATTTTTCTGTAGACGGCATGGCAAGCTTCTTTAAGAAAATGGAGAAGGACACCCCTATTGACTCAACTCAATCAACAGATAGCCTCCTTGTTCAGAAGCATTCTCCAGTAGAAAAAAAGGTTTCAAATTGGTTTAGTACCCACCCCACTCACCATCAAAGAATCACTTGGTTTGAAAAAGCAAAAAAGGCCGAAAATTTTGCCCCTAACCCTTTATTTGAAAATGAACGAAGGAACTGGGAACAAATTAAAAACTCCTGTCCAGAGTTAAAAAAGAAAAAGAACTGGAAGGATTTTCTCCGTGATTATTTTTGAGGGATAATTTTTGAATCAAGTTTTTAACAAACAACTGTAGCCCCATCGTTTCACGAGGTGATAATAGCGATTCTGGTCAACCCAGAATGACGGAGGGGATTCTATATTAAAGAAGTTCATAATTATATTCTCCACCATAACACATAATTTTCTTATTTTTGGAGAAAAGATTTCTTATGAAGAAAAAAACTCTCACAGCTGCCATTATTAAAGAAAATAACCTCTATGTTGCTAAATGCCCCGAAGTTGGTACAGCGAGTCAAGGTACTTCCATTGAAGAAGCTGTTGACAATTTAAAAGAAGCCACCGAGCTTTACTTAGAGGAATTCCCCCAACAAGTAGAGTCCTCTTCAGCTATGCCTATCATGACTAGATTAGATTTTTTCTCGGCCACGTAATGCCTTCCCTATATCTTTTAAGTCTTTTTTTACTTTCC
>CAZLBO010000218.1:0-4812 GCA_964557725.1 uncultured Bifidobacteriales bacterium
TGTGTAGGGCACGGTACTCTCGAAAACGCTCCTATTATTGACTCACATACACTGATTGAAAAAGGGTTTACAGAATCACTTCTTGCGAAACTCACTCCCCAACTACCGAGTATCTTTCACATTACTCAAGCCTTTAGCCCTTATATCCTTTCTGATGATGAAAAAGAAAAGTTTAAAGTCACTGCTGAGCATCTCAATGATCCCAACTTTAACCTTCTTTCTCATATTGGATTTTCAGCGGAAGAAATTGAAACTCTCAACACTTATGTTTGTGGAACCCAGACCATTGAAGAGGCTCCCCATTTAAAGAAGGAGCATTACTCCATTTTTGATTGTGCAAATAAATGTGGGCCTACAGGAACACGCTATATTTCCCCACGTGGTCATATCCGTGTCATGTCTACAGCACAACCCTTTATTAGTGGAGCAATTTCTAAAACCATTAACATGCCCAATGATTCCACACAACAGGAAATTGGTGATTTATATAAAGAGACTTGGGAAATTGGCTTAAAGGCTGTTGCTATCTATCGCGACTCCTCTAAACTCTCTCAACCCCTATCCACTGAAAATAAAATTTCGGGCATCCTCCATGCTGCCAAAAACTTTATTCCTAAAACAGCAGGTTCCGATACAACAGAAACCCCAATTGTACTAGACACCGTAGAAAAATGGCCAAGGCATAAACGCAAACCTCTCCCTACTCGAAGAGACGGGTTTGTTCAAGAAGCTTCCGTAGCAGGACATAAGTTGTTTCTCCGCACAGGGGAATACCCTGATGGAACACTAGGAGAAATATTTATTGATATGTATAAAGAAGGAGCCTCATATAGAGGGTTATTAAACTGCTTTGCTGTTCTTACCTCTAAGGCTTTACAGTATGGAGTTCCTTTAGAAACACTTGTAGATAGCTTTACTTTTACTCGCTTCGAACCATCTGGCCCAGTACAAGGTCACGCTTCCATTAAAAATTCAACCTCAATTTTAGATTTTATTTTTAGAACACTAGGGCAACACTATTTAGGCAATCAAGACTTTGTTCACATTAAGCCAACAATCAAGGATATTCCTGAAACCACTAAAAAAATTGCTACACTCAAAAAAGCGGTGATAGCAAAACAAAAAGAGGTGGTCGCAGGATATGTTTCCCAAGCGAAAGAAAATAAGGCTTATTCCGAATCAAGGCGAGCAGGCTATACAGGAGACTCTTGTTCTTCTTGTGGCTCTATGCGTGTAAGAAGAAACGGAACCTGCACACTCTGCGATGATTGCGGAAGTACCAGTGGTTGTTCTTAAAAAGGATTAAATAAGAATATTCTTTAAGTACAGCTTTAAGTACAAGAAAAAAAACGGAGGCTCTCTTCTTATCGGAGCCTCCTCCCCTTACCTATGCTACAATAAAAAAGAGGAGTTGCTCCTTTTTTATGCCCATAGGGGGGGATGATTTTTTCAACTTTTAAAAAAGTTTACTCTGTTCAAGTCGAACGAGAAGAGGTTTTCAATAGTCTTTCCCATGGCTTTACCGCCCTAGGCTCTGTAATCGGTTGGATTGTTTTAATCGTTATGGGGCTAATCAGTGACAAACCTTGGAGCTTAATTTGTGCCTTTATCTATGGTTTTTGCTTAGTCTTTCTTTATGGGGTTTCGGCTCTTTATCACGGAATCCGCTCTCTTCGTCTTAAAGAGAAGATGAGAATTATTGATCATGGAAGTATCTATTTACTTATAGCTGGTACTTATACACCCCTCGTTATTCTGACCATTGGAGGAACCTTTGGCTGGACATTATTCTTTATACAATGGGGACTGACCTTAATAGGCATCACACTCAAAATATTTTATACAGGAAAGTACGAAACACTCTCCTTGTCTATGTATTTGGTTATGGGTTGGATGATTATCTTTAAAGTGAAATTTCTCTATTTAACCCTCCCCCCTACTGGGTTTTGGCTATTGGTGACAGGGGGTATTGCTTATACAGCAGGAATCATCTTCTATCTTTTTGATGATAAAATTCACCTCGCCCATTTTGTTTGGCACCTTTTTGTGATGACGGGTAGTGTTCTTCACTACTTATTAATCATTCAATATATTATTATGTAATCGAACCATTTAGGGCTACTTCTTTAAAAGAAAAAAACCTGACTGAAAGTTCCACGCTCCATCCATACTTTGATTATACATGCCAATGTACTTATTACTTAAATCATACACTTTATAAGCCGTTGAAGAGTTCCCTTGAAAAAGTAATACAGGGCTCCCTATATTTGCAAAAACTGAAAACGATTCTGGTAAAAAAGAAGGAGAACTTAATATCCGCCGACTGGGTACCGTTTGATTGGGAAGTCTCCTCCCCGCAATTTTTAGTTTAATTGAGAATAACCCTCCATCCCCCGTAATAAAGAGAGTTTTATTTTCTGGGCCTCCAAAGGCACAGTTCGATGTATTTCCCCTTATTCCTGTCATCGTGTTATCATGGGAGGTTGGCGTATGAATCGCAATCGAACCAATTTTAACCCCTGCAGTATTAAAAACATAAATAGTTCCATCCATAAAGCTCGCCGAATAATAATTCCCCTGCTCATCAAAAGTCGCCCCATCAGGGATGTTAATCTCACTGATAAATGTGGTTCGATTAATTAACAACCCCTTTTCTCCTTGTTCGTAGCGACTAACGAGGTTTGTCTTTGTTTCATTAATAAAAATAGACTTGGTTTCTTCTATGTATTCTATTCCATTTGGGCCATTTGCGTTAGTCAAAACGGAGGACAACTCCCCTTTTGGACTCACATAGAATATGTCTGTATTGAGATCCGTAAAATAAAGACTTCCATCCGTCCCGATGCTTAAATCATTCGCCTTGTTAAAAGTCGCCCCGTTACCTGATTGGGCTAAAACTTTATCTACACTTCCATCAGCATTAAACCGAGTGATCTTCCCTTTTTGAGCGGCTACTAGTTTCCCGTCTTTATCAAATAAAAGGCCGTTTGCCTGTGAGCTTTCTAATAAAAAAACTTCTCCCGTATCAGATGGGTTTGAAGGGTCAATTTTCCAAATAGGCCAATTGTCTGAATTACGTCCCCCTTGTTCGGTAAAAAACATCACCCCATTAGAGTCCGAAGCAGGACCTTCACAATATTTTTTTAATTGTTTTACCCATGTGACAGAATCTCCTGTGGTGCCTATGCTATCGGGTAAAGTGACTGTAGAAGGGATGGTTTTAGCTGATAATACGGAACTAAGGGAACATAGCAGGGTGATGGCCATTACTTGGCGCCACTTGAAAGAACTCTTTGTCATCCTTTTTTACCTCCATCAAACTTTATTACTTAATATAACCCAAATTAACTACAGCACACGATATTCGGTCTCTCATTTTAACAAAATACCTCTGTAAGTCCTTATTCCGTTTCCTGTGCTATTTAATAGGAAACACCGTTTAATTTCTTACTATTACTTATATGGAAAAAAAGAAAATGGATCGTTACCTCTTCTTCATTATTGTCGTTTCTATTTCCTTTGCTGTTCTTATCCTTTTATTGCTTATCCTACTCGGTGCCTATTATTAAAAAATAAAAGACACCGACAAAGGCATTATTTACTGGCAGGCCTTCCTTTTCTACTTAAAACAAGCCCTCCCATGACAACCGTTGCCATGCCCACCATTTGTAATTCACTCAATGCCTCACCAAGTACAACATATCCCAGAAAAGCGGTGGATAAAGGCCCCGTACAACTAATCAATCCCGTTTTAGACGCTCCTAAACGTGCTATTCCAAAGGTCATTAAACGAATGGGAATCACTGTAGAAAAAATGGCTATCACTAAGGCCAACCCATAAACGCTCTGTGAAACGACCAAGTCATCCAAGGAATAATTCAAATAAAAATGAATAAAAATTATTAAACTTGAAACCAAAAGCGAATAATTTGCTAACCTTTTGCTCCCTATTCGATTGACTACTTGTGCACTAAGTAGCATAAAAGCAGCATAAGAGACTCCACTTAACAAAACCATAAAGGCTCCCCATAATTTATTGCCTTCCAATGAAAATAAACTCAGATCCCCCATATACATCAATGCCACTCCAGAATAGCACAACAAAAGAGAGAACCAAAAACTTCCCTTTATCTTTTCCTTTAAGAATATCCATGAGAATAAAGTAACATAAGAGGGGTAGAGAAAAAGAATCACTCGCTCTAAACTTGTCGGAATGTATTGTAAGCCTGTTAAATCGAAAAAACTAGCTAAATAATAGCCCAAAAACCCTAAAAGAATAATGGACATCCAATCTCTTTTACTCATTTTTTCAGCTTGTTTAAGCTCTATTGCCCTTCTACTTTCTCTATAAATTGATACTGCAAAAAAGGGAATAGAAAATAGCATTCGTAAAGTCATTAAAACTACAGGTGGTGTATCATGTACATAAATAAGCTTAATCCATATTGCCTTGGAGGAAAATAAAGCGGAAGCAACCACTACAGCTAAAACACCTGCCTGAAAAGGTGACAACGATTTATTCTTAAAACTAAACATTTCATCTCCAAAAAAAATCAAAAAAAAAGCCCACCTACATAAGTAGATGGGCTTTTTTTTAAATATTAACTTACTTAGTTATCCCACCTACACTGTATAGCACACACACTCCATAAAATAATGGCCTTGCGATTCTCTTTGAGAAGAACTCTATTTTTAGTTTGATTAAATAACATCTGACAAGTATAAATCATTTTTTTTGAATTGTCCAAGTTTTTTGAAATCCTGAATTCGTATCATTAATGCATACCCCCTTTTAGGTAATTTAGAACGAAA
>CAZLBO010000219.1:0-4752 GCA_964557725.1 uncultured Bifidobacteriales bacterium
TAAGGCTAGGTAAGTTTTTGTATTGTTGTGCTTTGCCTAAGCGTTGAAGAACAAGGATGTTCCAATCGTTAATGTGACTATCGCTCATTTCAAAGCCAGCAAACAGGCGCATTAAAAGTTGAATGGTCAGCAATTCGATAAGCATGGATAACCCTGTGGCCACTAAGGTAGAGAAGATAGCGTATTTATCTCCATTAATAGCGTTGGCAATATTCTTAACAAAGGAGCCATCCATGGTGTCATTCAAACTTAAAATGGCTTGCTTCATGGGGTCAAAAGTCATTAATAAACCAATAAGAGTTCCGAGAAATCCTAATTTTAAAGTGGTTCGGTTAAGAGCAATATGGAAGTTGAGTCGTTTGTCATCTATAAAGCTTCTGCGGTAACTCGCATTCTCTAAAATTCGATGGTTGCCATTAACTTCTCCCTTTTCACTTAAATAAATCCATTTAAGTAATAAATCTTTGAGGTAACTGTTAGGGGCTTTCAGTAGAATTTGTTCTTGAAGTTGATTGAGGTCGGGGTTCTCTCCTTGTTGTTTAAGGAGGAGTAATACTTTTTCAGTAGAACGAGAGCCTTTAAATAAGGTAAAGATTTGAAAAATAGCGACTAATTGTCCAAAGGTAAATAAACAAACAATCACCACTAAAAAAGCATCATAAATTCTATCGGGAAAAAAGTAAAAGAGACTCGCGTACACTGCGGTGAGAAGCAGCATGGGGATAAGAATAAACAAGAGACTTGTATTCTTTAGTCGAGTCAATTGAGCTTGCGCCCGATTGATAGAGTCGAGGGGGGAATAACTGTTTTTCTTCATTTTTTAGACTCCATCATCTTTTTAATAAAATCATTAATTTGGACTGTTCCGCTAATGGCAATGTAATAATTGTTTATTTCATGGAAATAAAATTCAATTTGTAACATGGATAAATGGAAGAGAATGGGGTCCATACTTCCTAGGGGTAGCTTTGAGCTGACTTCTGCTAAATTAATAGAAACCCCTGGTACCCAACTTGTTCCTGCTCCAGTAATACCTAAACCCCAGCTTCCAAAAGTGGCAGGAATTTTTTTTAGTTTAAAGTCATGAATGCCACGGGTAAAAACATCTCCATCTAAATATAGGGTATAGGAGAAGTGGCTAAAGTGAAGGTTAAGAAGGTGGGCTTTGTTATTGTTAAAGTCAATATCAATGGTGCCTTTATCGTATTGTTGAATGACATCTCCGTCTTTTTCATTTTGGATTAAATCTAAATACAAGCTCGTTTCAAGCCATGAATATTCAGGGATTGGCCAAGCCGCAGAGAGAAGGCGATAGCTAATGCCAGGAACCCCCACGGTTAGGCTCCAGCCAACTCTTTCATAAGCTTTAGGCTCTTTGTCTGTGATGGTGTCAATCAATGCTCCTGAAAAGCCGTAAATAAATAGAGAGCCTCCATACCTAAGCCAATGAGTGCGTGTGGTATACTCTACTTCGGCCTTTGAACGGAATAACCAATTAGGGAAAGAGCGAATTGTTTTTAAGTATTCGGTGTTAATGTTAAACCCTGTAGGGAGTAAGGCCCACTGGTAAAGAGAATCTTTGTTTTGAACAAACTTAAACCAGGGCGGAGGCCATTGAGAGTTTTTTTGAATTTGGGTGTTTACTTTAGATGAATATTTTTTTGAACTGATTAATTGATTTTTTTGATAGGTTATTTTTTTGTGGGATTCTGTTCCGTGAATCAAAATTAGGCTATCTCCACTTCCTGGACTAGGGGAGACAATTGTGGAATCATTAATAAAAGCAGCGGGGGGGAACTCCGTATATTGAACTCCTGCCATAGAATGGGAAAGAAGAATAAAAACAAAAAGGGCAAGAGCATACATATATTGAGGCACTTGTATCAGAGGCTTTTTATTCTTCCTATTTTGTCTTTGTTTCATGATGACCTGTTCAGAATGGAACTTCTGCCTTCATGTTTTGCTGGCTTTGGCTTGTTTCTCATTTCTCCTCCATAAAAAATGGTTCCTTTTCCAAATTTTTGAGAGATTCGATCCATGGCATTTTCTGAATCCTTCCAGAGGTCTTTTTCTTTGGGTTGAATAAATATCATATTTTCTTGACGAGAGGAGGTAAAACCTGAAAGCCCTACTCCAATAAGTCGAAGAGGAATGGGTTCAAAGATGTTTTCACTTAAAAGCTCAAGAACAGTTTTGTATATCACTTGGGTTAAATCTGTAGGAGCCGATATTTTTTTCCGTCTGCTTCTACGTTTAAAATCAGAAGTGCGAAAGGTAAAGTAAATTGTGTCTCCTGCTAGCCCAGACTTTCTCGCGTTTTCTGCGACACTGCGTGAGAGGTTGAGAAGAACTTTTTGCCAAGTGCTTTTATTGGCGTTGTCTCTGGCAAAGGTATGTTCTCGGGAAATTGATTTGGTGGTGCGTTCAAGCTGAATTTCACGGAAGTCAATGCCTCGGCAAAGTTGATGCATTGTACGGCCTTGATTTCCAAAAGCACTCTCTAAGCTGTGGAGACTTTTCGATTGTAAATCTCCTAGGGTATAAATCTGCTTTTGATAAAGTTTTTCTTCCGATTTTTTGCCAATGCCCCATAGTCTTGAAATGGGCATGGGGGCCAACCATTCAATAATTTGTTGCTCAGAAAGAGGAGTCACAGTGATTCGATTCGGTTTAAAATTACTAGAGGCCAATTTAGCTAAAAATTTATTAATCCCAATGCCAATAGAGCAAGTAAGTTGGGTTTTTTTAGCAATTTTGTTTTGAATGAGTTGAGCCAGTTGTTGAGGAGAACCCCATAGTTTTTGAAGCCCTCTAATATCTAAAAAAGCTTCATCCACAGATAGAGGCTCAACTAAGGGGGTAAAACTCCTGAATACCTCCATAATAATCCGAGAAGCTTCAAGGTATTTGGGCATGCTGGGGGGGAGAAAGATGCCTTGAGGGCAACGGCGGTAGGCTTCATTAATAGGTTGGGCCGAATGCACCCCAAAGGTTCGGGCAAGGTAGTTGGCGGTAGAAACCACCCCTCGTCCACCGGGTTTAGCTCCGATAATAACAGGTTTACCTTTTAGCTCTGGGTGGTCTCGTTCTTCAACAGAGGCATAGAAGGCATCCATGTCAACATGTAAAATAATCGAAGAATCAGTGATACTCGAACCCCTTAAAATTGTCTAAAAAGAAAAATTAACATTAAAAGAAGTAAAGTAAAGCCTGTGATCCCAATCCAATTGGGGAGCTTCTTCTTACTTACCTTCTCAATGCCAAATTCTTTTTCCAGACTGTCTCCATAATCAAATTCCTCCTCTAATAAACCCTCATTTGAGTTCAAAGACCACCCTGTTTGGCTATCCGATCCGCAATTTTTGCAAGATAAAGCCTTAGGTTTGACTTCTGCTCCACAATTAGGGCAAGAAAAGGTTTCTTCTTCTGATTCTATCATACAGGCTCCTTTATGCCCAATGAAAATAACCGATTAAGCTCTCTCAAAACAGCAAATTCATTATTTGTCCAGTCCGAAATGGTTTTAAAGTCTTTTTTTAAACCTGGTGAGGCATTTTTAACCGCAATGCCTTTTCCTACTGCTCTGAGCATTTCTAAATCATTTTCGGCATCGCCCATGGCCACTACTTGTTGAATGGAGGTTTGATGGATTTCGCACCATTTTTTGAGCCCTGTGGCTTTGGTCACTCCTAAAGAGGTAAATTCAATGTATTCTGGGTTGGATTTAAAAATATGACAGCTTTTTTTTAAGGTGCCCTCTAATTTTTGAAAATAAAAATCCCTTTTTTCTATTGAAGTAATCGCCAGTAACTTGATGACCCCTTCTTTGGGGAGTCGAGTCCTGTCTTGGGTAAATTCTAAATAATCGGATTGGGTTTGCTGGATATAAAACTCAGACCGCGTGTAGTGGCCTTCTTTTTGATAACCAACTAAGCCATCATCTGTATAAAGATTGAGAAAGAGCCCGTATTGATCCGCTAAATCGATGATTTTTTCCACGTCATTGGGGTTGATGTGGATACTCAAGCGGGGTTGCCACTCTCCTTCTTCTTTTTCCACTAAATAACTTCCGTTGTAAGAGACAAAAGAAAAGGGGAAGTCTAAGGCTTTACAGGCGGTTAACAGGGTGCTGGTGCTTCGGCCAGAGGCAATAATGACTTTAACTCCTTGGTGATGGAGAGCTTTAAGTACAGAAATATTTTCAGGGGACATCTGGTGTTGTGTATTTAATAGGGTTCCGTCTAAATCAAGGGCAACGGCTTTAAAAGGGGAGGAATTTGAAGTCATAAATAGCTTTTCTCACTTTTTTGATAGTTTTCTCAATACTTAAAGAAATTTATGATTTTTTTGTTAAAGTATTCAATAAATCAGCCGATAATTTAAATGGGCAAGGAAGCACTTAATTTCAAGGATGAGCAACTGCGATCTCTAAGGAGGAGTTTATTATGGTTGTTGATAAAGCGGTAGCATTTGGGTTTATTTCCCAAAATAACAAATCTGAAAACAGATTAAAATCTGTTTTTGAAAAACTGTCCACAGGAAAAAAGATAAATAGAGCCAGTGATGATGCGGCGATGCTGAGCATTGCCCGTGAGCTGGAAAAACAGGTAAGAGGTTTTAGAGCCGCTGAGAATAACATTGGCGATGCCTTGAGTGCCATTCGTATTTCAGATGGAGCAGCAAGCTCTATTAATGATATGGTGCAAAGACAGCGAGAATTGGCGATTCAAGCTAATAATGGCATTTTAAACC
>CAZLBO010000220.1:0-4735 GCA_964557725.1 uncultured Bifidobacteriales bacterium
ACTCCCCAGTGCTAAAATAGCCTGTTTTTTTTCCATCTCTTAAATATACATTATGCTTTTTTATCTTTTGAGGTAAAAATGAGAAGACTTAAGACCCATGATTGTTGAGCTTTAAAGAGCAAATAAAGAATGTGGGATTATCAGGTTGACCCATTAGAATAAAATAGATAACTTAGAGCTGACCGCCGGTTAAAGGCTGTTTTTCAACAAATTATAGAACCTTCCACAAAAAAGCCCTTATTATTAAAATTTGAATAATTAAGATGAATTTTGAATAAGTGAATTAAGGAGAATATTTTGCCTCCCAAAGCGACTAGTCCCTCTGTAAAGAAAAAAACTTCAACAACTAAAAAAGCTGTTAAAACTGTTAAAACTGTTAAAGAGGTTGAAGAAATTAAAGATATTGAAGAAGTTAAAGATATCAAAGAAGCTAAAGAAGAAAAACCTGTCAGTAAAAAAAATGAGAGACCACTGATCAAAGACAAAGTGAATACCAAATTAGGGGCAAACCCCATGGTTAATATTGCTAAGGCTCAAAAAAGGTGGACAGAGCTGAAAGAACTAGGCATGAAGGAGCTGATTAATATGGCTTCGGAATTGCGGATAGGTGATCCTCGAAATTTAAGAAGGCAAGCCTTGGTTTATGCCATTCTTTTAAAAGAAGGGGGAAATGATTCTACCATTTATGCAGAAGGGGTTTTAGAAGTTCTCAATGAGGGTTATGGCTTTTTAAGATCTGTAGAGCATTGTTATGTGGCAGGCCCTGATGATGTATATATTTCAGAATCTCAAATAAAACGCTTTGACTTAAAAACGGGAGATACCATTGCTGGACAAGTCCGTCCGCCAAGGGATAATGAACGTTACTTTGCTTTACTTCGTATTGAAACAATCAATCATGAAAACCAAAAAGATTGGGATATTCGAGTTAGTTTTGACAACCTGGTTCCATTACATCCAGAAGAACCGTTTAACTTAGAATATGATTCAGAGGAAATGTCTACTCGAATTATGAACCTGTTTACTCCAATAGGTAAGGGACAACGTGGATTAATTGTAGCCCCTCCCCGTGCAGGTAAAACAGTTTTATTGCAAAATATTGCCAATGCAATTGCAGAGAATCACCCCGAAGTGTTGTTGATTGTTTTATTGATTGATGAACGACCAGAAGAAGTTACAGATATGGAGCGAAAGATAAAGGGAGAAGTACTTAGTTCTACCTTTGATGAACCTCCTGAAAGACATGTTCAAGTTGCCAATATGGTGATAGAACGAGCGCGTCGTTTAGTAGAAAAAGGCGAGAACGTGGTGATTCTTTTAGATAGTATCACTCGACTGGCTCGTGCACACAATGTGATTATCCCTCATTCAGGAAAGATCTTATCTGGTGGTGTAGACGCTATGGCCTTACAAAAACCGAAGCAGTTTTTTGGATCGGCACGTAACATCGAAGGAGGGGGGAGTTTAACCATTATTGCGACAGCTCTGATTGAAACAGGCTCTCGTATGGATGAAGTTATTTTTGAAGAGTTTAAAGGCACGGGTAACATGGAGCTTATTTTAGATAGGCGTATTGCAGAAAAAAGAATTTGGCCAGCCATTGATGTTTTTAAATCAGGAACGAGAAAAGAAGAATTGTTGCTGCCTCCTGATATTTTGAGAAGGGTATGGATTCTACGTCGTTACCTACAGGATTTAGCACCGGCTGAGACGATGGAATTTTTGACAGAAAAATTTGGAAATACAGAAAGCAATCAAAAATTCTTGGATTCCATGAATGGCTAAGTTTTCTACCCTAGGGTTATTGGGTTGCGGTAACATGGGGGGATCATTGCTCCGTGGAATGATTACTTCTCAAAAATGGGCTTCGGAAGATATATATATCTATGACGCAAATGAAGATGTGTGTCAACAATTAAAATCAGAGTTAAAAGTATCAGTTGCTTCTTCCGTAAAGGAACTTCAAAGTAAAACAGAAGTAATTGTATTGGGTGTAAAGCCTCAGGTATTTCCTTTAGTGGCTAAAGAGTTTTTCTCACTGACCTCGTCCCATTTATTTATAAGTATTATGGCAGGGTTGCCTTGTCAAAAAATAAGTGAGCTTTGTGGAGGATCTGTTCGAGTGGTGCGAACCATGCCAAATTTACCTTTATCAGTAAATGCAGGAGC
This sequence comes from uncultured Bifidobacteriales bacterium, assembly GCA_964557725.1. Classification (GTDB taxonomy): domain Bacteria; phylum Fibrobacterota; class Fibrobacteria; order UBA11236; family JADFYW01; genus CAZLBO01. Next base: position 2,170 of record CAZLBO010000220.1, read on the forward strand.
GACAGCTATTGCAACGGACGGACATGATTCTCATGTCATTGCAGGGGTCGAAGAAGTTTTTGATTCTGTAGGAATGACCGTTCAGGTTTTAGAAAAACAAATTGATGCTGTGATAGGGGTATCGGGCAGTGGCCCGATGTATGTATTTGAGTTTGCAGACGCTATGATAAAAGCAGGAATAGAATCGGGCTTAGAGCAGAAGGTATCAAAAGAATTAGCCTTGCAGACTTTGCGTGGGGCAGTCGCTTTACTCGAATCGGATAAAGAAACACCAACAGAGCTCACACAAAAAGTATGTTCTCCTGGAGGTACGACTTTAGCTGCATTAGCTGTGTTGCAAGAAAAAGGATTTAAAGAAACAGTGGCAAAAGCTGTTTTTGCAGCCGTAAATCGTTCAATAGAATTAGGGAAATCTTAGTTAAAGGGTTTCTTTTTAATCAGGAATAAATCGAGAAGCCCAGCTTCTCACTTCTTGTCCATTAAGAATGTGAAACTTTCTTAACTTCCTGAGAGTTTCTTGACTAAACTTTGAAAGTGGAATAAAGACAAGTTTCTTTTTAAACTTTTTGGCTATGCGTTGTAGTTTTGCATTTGGCTTTTTGAATGATAAGTAAGAGACATAACTCTCATTTGAATAAAGGCAAGCCCCGACAACTAATTGCTCCGCAAGAGAATACGAGGTGCTTGTAGAAAATTTATTAAAAATATTGGGAATAGGCTGTGGGGGGAAAAGTAAACTAAAACCTCCATATTCAGATTGAGCAATACCAGGCCCAATCATTTTTGAAAAAGGATCTGTTGCAAAAAAGGTAAGGGTTGATTCTTCCTCATGTTCTGCATACCAAGTCACTTTTTGAGGGTACTTTTCGTCATTCTCTGAGTCAAAAATAACGACAATGGTGTCTACATTTCTTTTGAGGGGAGGTTCTTCTTTGATGTAGATTTCTTTGGTATGCCAATGACGTAAGGTTTCTCGCATGTCAATGCCATCTTTAAAAGAACTAGAGAACTTCTCACTCTTTGAATAGGCCTCTTGCATTATTTGTTTGGTTTTTTTTCTCGTCATTTGATTGAACTTTTCAATCAGAATGTCTTCGGGTTGGTGTGAGCACATCCCTTGGGGATCCCACTGGTATTTATAGGCTTTTTGTTTATCCTGATTGGGTTCTTTTTTAAGTGATAAGGCTTTCCATATTTTGGGTTCATCCTGCATGAGGTTGAGTGCCTCAATGGGTTCTTTATCTAATGGTGATTGTATTTTATCGATGCCAATTTTTAAAGTATCGTCCTTAGGAAAGGGGTCGAAAAAGGGGTAGTATTTAGCAGCTTCTAGTACTTTTTCAGCAAAATAGGAACCTAAAACACCTTTTGCTCCTGTAACCATTTCAAAAAGGTCAGGAGTGAGGCGGCCCTCATAAACAGCCAGGTTTCTGATGTATTGTAAAATAACTTGAAGCCGTGTGAGAGAAATAGATTTCATTTCTTCTGCTTTTGAAATGTAATGGTCTCTTGTTTGAATAAATATTTTTTTTATGAGATCCATGTATTCAGGAGGCAATGCCAAGGGGTTTAATCTTTCTTTTTCAAATTCTCCAGTATAAAAAGGAAGTTCTCCCAGTGCAAAATAAAGATGATTTGGTTCTACAGTGTATTTTTTGATTTCAATAAGGGGGAGTGATTCTAATTCTTCTTCTAAACTTTCATCTTTAGGTAAACTTTTTAAGTATTCTATTTTGGTCTCAATGGATCCGGGGATTCTTTCTAAATTGACCACCAAAGGGTAGTCACAAATAAATAAAATCCGATTGTATTTATTTTCGAGGGCATGTATTTTTTTTGAATTGTCCAAAGCTCTGTGAACAATGGTGGGCTCCATGGTAAAGTCTTTTAAATAGGGATCGCATGTCTTGTAATACTCTTGAACACCAATGGAGTTGACAAGGGTTGCATCGGGGAGTAAAACATGTTCTTTGTATAAAATTTGAGTATTGTCCTCTAGCAGGTAGAGTGGGAGCTTTCTTTGACGAGCCTGTCGTACGCCTTCTATAAAAGCATCACAGGGGTCTACGGTGAGGTAAGATGTGGTTTCACCATCAAGGAGTATAGTTAATCCATGTATATGAGGTAATTTTTCAACGAGATACTCTAAGTCTTCCTGAAGAATCTCTGGAAAGGCAAGAGCGATACAATCATATTCGTTTTTCCAAAATAGCTCTCGGAGAGCAAGAGAAAAGGGGGCTTTTCCATGTAGAACGGGAAAGACAGATGTTTTATCGGTTAGCTTGAGAGCTGTTACTTTGTGTTTTTTTGTATTCATTTAAAAAAGAATGGGTAAAGCCTTGTGGTTTAAATAAAATCCATTGGCACGTATGGTGATTTTTAAACAACGGAGATGTACGCCTTTCTCTTGTGCTTGTTTAAGTAGATCGGCATATGTTTTATCAATTTCCTTGGCAGGTTCAAATTGGTGACAGTCTCCTCGCATACATAAAAAGAAGAGAGCGGCATTGTAACCCTTATCTATACATTCCATTAGCTTCAATAAATGTTTTTGTCCTCTTAAAGT
>CAZLBO010000221.1:0-1645 GCA_964557725.1 uncultured Bifidobacteriales bacterium
TGGGTCATTTAAAGGCGTACTTAATGGGGCTGAAATAATGTCTAAGCAAATGGGCGATAATGTGATCACTGTCGAGCATTTACTTCTCTCACTTGTAAAGTACTCTGAACAAAGAGAGTTAAAGTCTATTTTAGAAGCACATAAGTTGAGCTTTGATAAGGTAAAAGAGAGCATTGTACAATCAAGGGGAAGGCAAGAAGATGGTGGCTTTTCTAAAGCGGAGTCTGAAAATGCAGAAGGCCAATACAATGTATTAGAACAGTATGGTCAAGAACTTGTAAGTGCAGCACAAAATGGAAAATTAGACCCTGTGGTTGGTCGGGAAGAAGAAATTAGAAGGGTCATTCAAATCCTTTCTCGTAAAACAAAAAATAACCCTGTACTCGTAGGGGAACCTGGTGTGGGTAAAACCGCTATTGTCGAAGGCCTAGCTCACCGAATTGTCAAAGGAGATGTACCTGAATCTCTTAAGAATAAAAAGATATACAGTTTAGATTTAGGATCTTTGCTGGCAGGGGCTAAGTATCGAGGAGAGTTTGAGGAACGACTCAAATCTATTTTAAATGCGATTGATAAAGAAAAGGGACAAACACTTTTGTTTATTGATGAGATACATACCATTGTTGGGGCAGGTAAAACAGAAGGATCCATGGATTTGGGTAATATGCTCAAACCAAAACTAGCAAGAGGAGAGCTCCATTGTATAGGAGCCACGACTTATAAAGAATATCAGCAATACATTGAAAAAGATGCAGCCTTAGAACGACGTTTTCAACAAGTAAAGGTCAATGAACCCACTCAAGAAGAGGCCGTTTCTATTTTGAGAGGAATTAAAGAGCGGTTTGATAGCCACCATGGCGTACGCATACAAGACAGTGCCTTAGTACAAGCGGTTAAACTCTCGCATCGTTATATTTCTGATAGGTTTTTACCAGATAAGGCGATTGATTTAATGGATGAAGCCGCGTCTCTTGTAAAAATCCAATTAGATACGGTACCTGAAGAATTAGATACCTTACAAAGGAAGTTGCTACAGCTAAAGATTGAAGAAAAGGCTCTCAAAAAAGAAAGGGATAAGTATAGTCGAGAACGATTAAAAGTCATTAAAGTTCAAGTTAAAGAACTGAGTAAAGATGTTGAGAAGATGGAAGGTGAGTGGAAAAAACGAACGGAAGCATTAAGTCAAGTGCGTCGACTACAAGAGGAATTGGAGTCGGTTAAAAGTCAAATAAAAAAAGCAGAAGGAGAATACGATTTAAATAAAGCGGCAGAACTAAAATATAAAAGCTTAGTTTCTGTAGAGAGTAAATTAAAGTTAGCACGTGAAGAATTTGAACGACAGGTAGCTCAAGGGTCTGTGACTGAAGAAGTAACCACAGAGGAAATTTCAGAGGTGGTTTCTCGATGGACAGGAATCCCTGTTAAACGGTTGAACGAAACAGAAAAAGATAAAATTCTAAACCTTCCTGCAGAATTAAAAAAACGTGTGATAGGGCAAGAAGAGGCTGTGAAAACGGTAGGAGAAGCTATTCTTCGCTTTAGAGCGGGGCTTAAACGCCGCAACCGTCCTATAGGTTCCTTTTTGTTTATGGGACAAACAGGAGTGGGAAAAACTGATTTATTGGCTAAGCTTGGCAATATGATA
>CAZLBO010000221.1:1655-3396 GCA_964557725.1 uncultured Bifidobacteriales bacterium
TTTTGATTCCGAAGAAAATATGATTCGTTTGGATATGAGCGAGTTTATGGAAAAGCATTCGGTTTCTAAACTGATTGGAGCCCCTCCAGGCTATATCGGCTATGAGGAAGGAGGACAACTCACGGAGTCCGTTAGGCATAAGCCATTTTCAGTCTTACTATTTGATGAAATTGAAAAGGCACATCCCGATGTTTTTAATGCTCTGTTGCAAATATTAGATGAAGGTCATTTGACGGATTCAAAAGGAAGGCGGGTAGACTTTAAAAATACCATTGTCATTTTAACCTCAAATGTAGGTGCAGAAGAATTTACCAAGAGGGAACAGCGTCCTGATAAAGCTGTATTGTTAGATTTGCTAAAAGGCCACTTTCGTCCTGAGTTTATTAATCGATTAGATGATGTGATAGGTTTTAATGCTTTAAGTAAAGAGGGAGTGGTTGAAATTGTTAAGTTGCGATTTGCAGACTTAAACAGTCGACTTTTAGAACAAGGAATAACAGCCCAATTAACTCAAGAAGCATCAGAGGCCTTAGCGACTCGGGGGTATGACCCAGACTTTGGAGCACGTCCTGTAAATAGATGTATTCAGGATGAACTAGAAACTCCGTTGAGTCGTTTGATTTTATCAAATGAAATGAAAGAGGGGGACAAGGTTTGCATTGGTTATCAGGAAGGGCATTTTGATTTTGAGGTAGAAAAAGGGGAGGAGGTTGAGGAAGTTAAGCTTTAGCTCTTATTTATGAGCAAGAGACTTTCAAACATATAATATTTGAGAGTAGAGACTGCTGTTGGTTGATTCACACCTTGTTCAATGGACAGGTAGAGGTTTATTTGTTACTTCCTCTTGTCCTATGGAAAAATCAACCTTCTTCTCTTACAATCGTTTTCTTCGAGAAAAATTTAATGGGCCTGTGTTAAAAATCCCTCTTAGTGGTGGGTTTACCTGCCCTAATATTGATGGAAGAAAGGGAACAGGGGGCTGTATTTATTGTGATAACCGTTCCTTTAGCCCTGTTGCAGAAACTAAAGATCATATTGAAGAACAATTACGAGCAGGAATTGCTCGTTCTCCTAAGCGATTTGAAAAATATATTGCATATTTTCAACCATACTCTAATACCTATGGAACGGTAGAACAATTGCGATCTGTCTATGAACCCATTTTCAACTTTCCTGAAGTGGTGGGGATAGCGATAGGCACTCGCCCCGATTGTTTTGATGAGGAAATTTATGCCTACATGGAAGAGTTGCATGAAAGAACATATTTAAGTGTAGAGTTGGGGCTTCAAACTGTTCATGACAAAACCCTTATTAAAATCAACCGTTGTCAAACCCATCAAGATGGGGAAAACGCCATACTTGAGTTCTCTAAACGTGGAATAGAAACAGTTGCTCATATTATGTTGGGCTTACCTGGTGAAACAAAAGAGATGATGATGGAGACGGCACGAGTTTTGGCGGATCTGCCTGTGGAAGGCATTAAGCTTCATCAATTGATGATAATTAAACATACCCCAATGGAAAAGATGTATAAGAACAACAAGGTCAGCTTACTTTCCTTAGAAGAATACGCCGATTTAGTGGAAGAGTTTCTTAGCTTATTAAGGCCCGATCAACACATCCATCGTTTAATGGCCGATTGTACTTGGGAAAATGGTCTAGTTGCACCAGATTGGGCAGCAGATAAAATACGATCTTTAGATTACATACAAAAGAAAGTAAAATATTGTTTTAAATAATA
>CAZLBO010000221.1:3406-4730 GCA_964557725.1 uncultured Bifidobacteriales bacterium
TCCCTTTTTTGGGCTTGGGTGGAGGAGAAGGTTTTGAATCTATAAATTGATTATAGTCTTTATTATCAATTGATTTTTTGGGAAAAAATGTGGAATAAAGAAGAACCCCTGCCCCTCCTAAAACAACAATAGTACCTGTTTGCAAGGCAATTTTAAGAAGAGATGTTTTTCTGACTTTTGGAGTAGGCTTTGTGGTTTGTAACGTTTTTTCAATGATTACTTGTTCTGTGCTATAAGAAGGAAAAAGAAAAGCTAATAATAGGAGGATCAATAGGAACTTCATAATGGACGACCTTGATAAACCTTAAAAACCCCTTGGATGAGGGGGTTTGATGACTGGATAACTAAGAAGCGAACTCCATTTTGAGGAGGGAGTTTTTTGAGGGTAAGAACTCCTTGTTGCTGGGTGAGGGTCACGTTTTCAGTTGTAAGTACTTTCCCCTGTAAATCATGCAAAATAATTGTTGTGCTTACAGGAAAGAGGGTTCCTGCGGGTAAGTGATAAGAAAGCTTCTGATGGGTTAAGTTTATGCTTAATTTTTTTTCGATTGGTTTAAAGTTCTTCTGTTGCTGGGTTACAAAAGCATGAGAACCAGCCAAAAGGGTAAAGGTGTGCACTCCTTTTTTTAAGGAAGCTTTTTCCATTAATTGATTTTCTCCCTGAGTATTTAATAAGAGGGCTTTTTCAAAGGGATTATTTTTAAACTCAAATTGAATGGATTGGTCAGGGGCTGATTCAGAGAGATTAAAGCGGATTGTTTCATGTATGTTATTAGAGGTAGAAAGGCTCATATATTCTTTTCCTTTTTTTAAAATAGATAGGGAAGAATTATTTAAAGGAGGGGGGAGGTAAGGTGTTTCACGGATCCCTTGGGAAAAGAGCACTGATTGCCCCGATTGTTTTTCTGTGAGAATAAAATGGGAAGAGCCTGCGGATTGCTTTTTTGAGGATTTTAATGCTGCAGAAAAGTAAAGCGTGTCTCCTTTGCTGGCGTAAACGAGGTAACCCTGAAAAGGGTTTAGTTTGACAACAGAGGGATTCCATTGATAAGGGTTTGATTGTGTGCTGTCATTTTTATCCAAACTAAAAAGGATAGGTGTATTTTTACTTACAGGGCCAAATCGATAAGGGGTAGGGGCAGAGTAAGGAGGCCCAACAATATTCCAACCTGAGTTTAAGATTATCTTAGTGTAGGGAGGAGGATCTAAAACTTGAATACGAGTCGGGAAAATAAGATCATCGGTATAGGAACCATATAAAAACCCTGTTCCAGGGGGAATGAGTTCTGTGGAGTCAAAAGGAAAGCCCTGAAACTTTGAATCA
>CAZLBO010000222.1:0-4727 GCA_964557725.1 uncultured Bifidobacteriales bacterium
ATAATCCCCTGATTCATTTCAATCGCATCTCCATTAATTTCAGGAATCACCAAAGGCACATCGGGGTGCATACGATAAAAAGACGTATTATCTACGACCACAGCCCCCGCTTTAACTGCCGATGGAGCAAATTCTTCACTAATTGCCCCCCCTGCAGAAGCCAGAACAATATCAATACCTTTAAAGGAGTCATGAGTCAACTCTTCGACTTTTATGTTTTTACCCTTAAACTTGAGGGTCTTCCCTGCTGAGCGGGCAGAGGCTAATAATTTTAGCGATTTGAGAGGAAACTTCCTCTCTTCTAACAGTTTTAAAAACTCCGCACCCACTGCACCTGTGGCGCCCATAATTGCAACATTCTTACTCATGGTACTCCCATTATACTTTCTTTAAAACGCTAATATATAAAACATCTGCCACAGTTAAATCAATGCCATGAAAAACACCCTGTAAAATATTATTTTGTACGCAATAATAGAGGAATGACCTCGACCGAATATGAAACAATCCAAGTTAAATTTAATGAGAAAATCATGACTACAGACAATAAATTTGCTTTTGAGCCCTTTTTTCAGCGCCATATAGGCCCTAAAGCCTCTGATGAAACGGCGATGCTAAAAGAAATCCATGCCGAAAGCCTCGAACAACTGATTGAGGAGACTATTCCTAAAGATATTCGCCTTTCTCATGAATTACACTTAAAAAAAGCCACGACCGAACAAGAGTTCCTCTCTGAATTCAAAAAAATAGCCCAAAAAAACCAGCTTTATCGTTCACATATTGGCATGGGCTATCACCCTTGCTTCACTCCCACAGTGATTCAACGAAACATTTTGGAAAACCCTGGCTGGTACACTCAATACACCCCTTATCAGTCAGAAATATCCCAAGGCCGAATGGAGGCTTTACTCAATTATCAAACCCTTATCATGGACTTAACAGGGATGGAAATTGCTAATTCTTCTCTATTAGATGAGGGCACCGCTGCCGCAGAAGCCATGTTTATGTGCTGGAACCTCGCCCAAAGAAAAAAAGGAAAAAAAGGTTCCCCTCATTTTTTTGTCTCCCCCACTGTCTTTCCTCAAACACTTGAAATTCTACAAACACGAGCAGAACCCCTTGGCATCAAAATTATCTCAGGAAATTTAAAAGACTTTAAGGCCGAAGCCTCCCTCTTTGGTGGCCTCATTCAATACCCCGATAACCATGGTAATGTAGAAGAACTCACCTCATTCTGTAAAAAGCTTCATGACGTAAACGCTCTTTGTGTCGTCGCAGCAGATCTGTTGAGTTTATGTTTATTAAAGGCACCGGGTGAATACGGTGCTGATGTGGTAATAGGAACGAGTCAAAGGCTCGGTGTCCCCATGGCTTACGGTGGCCCCCACGCAGGGTACTTTGCCACCAGAGAAGAATTTAAAAGACAAATACCTGGACGCATTATTGGCGTAAGCGTAGATAATGCAGGGAAAAAGGCTTTGAGAATGGCTCTACAAACTAGGGAGCAACATATCCGCCGAGAAAAAGCCACCAGTAACATCTGCACCGCTCAAGTATTATTGGCTATTATGTCTTCTATGTATGCGGTTTATCACGGGCCACAAGGAATAAAAAAAATAGCACTTCGCATCCATGAACTCACTATGTTATTAGAGGCTCAGTTAACCAAGTTGGGCTTTAAGCAAATGAATACCGTTTATTTTGACACCCTGCGAGTCTCCTTAGATTCCCCCATACAAGCGGAGTCCGTAAAACTCAGGGCTTTAGAAAAAAACATTAACCTACGTTATTTTAACGATCCCTGTTCAATAGGACTCTCCTTAAACGAAACCTCTACCCCTAATCATGTGGATGATCTTTTAAGCATTTTTTCAGGAACATCGACCCCTGACAATCTTTTACCTGTTTCTACACAAGTGATTCCCCATGAACTCCAAAGAAATACCGACTTTTTAACCCACCCTGTTTTTAACTCTTATCACTCAGAAACGGAGATGTTACGATACATTAAACGACTCGAAAACAAAGACCTTTCTCTCACCACTTCTATGATTTCACTAGGTTCCTGTACCATGAAGCTCAATGCGACGACTGAAATGATTCCCATTACATGGCCTGAACTCGCAGAGCTACATCCTTTTATTCCTTTAGATCAAGCGAAAGGCTATACACAACTTTTTAAGGAATTAGAAGAAGCTCTGGCTCAAATAACAGGCTTTACAGGGGTCTCCCTACAACCCAACGCAGGTGCACAAGGAGAATACGCAGGACTACTCACTATCAGAAAATACCATCAAAGTCGTGGAAATTCACAACGCAATGTTATTCTTATTCCCTCTTCTGCCCACGGCACTAACCCTGCTAGTGCTGCCCTTGCCGGGATGAAGATTCATGTCACTCGATGTGATGAAAAGGGAAATATTGATGTTCAGGATTTACAAGAAAAAGCACTTCATTACAAAGATACATTAGCAGGGCTAATGATTACCTACCCCTCTACCCACGGTGTTTTTGAAAAAGAAATTCGATTAATATGTGATTCTATCCATACAAATGGAGGATTGGTTTACATGGACGGGGCTAACATGAACGCTCAAGTTGGTTTAACTCACCCAGGAGAAATTGGAGCAGATGTATGTCATCTTAACTTACACAAGACCTTTTGTATTCCTCACGGTGGCGGTGGTCCAGGTGTAGGCCCTATTTGTGTCAATGACAAACTCAAACCTTTTTTACCTTCCCATCCTGTTATTTCTACAGGAGGAGAACAAGCCATCAAAGCGGTATCCGCCGCCCCATGGGGCAGTGCAGGTGTACTCGCTATTTCATGGGCATACATTGCCATGATGGGGGCTTCAGGTTTAAAGAAAAGTACAGAAGTGGCTATTCTCAATGCAAACTATATGTTACATCGACTAAAAAAACAGTTCCCGATATTATATACAGGACCCAACGGCCGAGTCGCTCATGAGTTTATCGTAGATTTTAGACCTTTAAAAAAAGAGACCCATGTGGATGTGGTCGATGTAGCCAAGCGATTAATGGATTACGGGTTTCACGCCCCTACAATTTCATTTCCTGTTCCAGGTACCATGATGATTGAACCTACCGAAAGTGAGTCAAAAGAAGAAATGGATCGATTTTGCGACGCTCTTCTTTCCATTGGAAAAGAAATGGAAGAGATAAAAAATGGCTCCGCAGATCCTAAAGATAACGTTTTGTTTAACGCTCCTCATACCCAAGACATGATTGTAGGAGAATGGACGCACCCTTATTCTAGGGAAAAAGCGGTCTTTCCGACTCCCTATGTTCGAGAAAATAAATACTGGCCACCTGTAGGACGAGTAGACAATACACGAGGGGATAAATTGCTTATTTGTAGCTGCCCCCCTCTGGAAAGCTATTAGAAGAAATGTGTAATAGCTTTTTCAAGATTGTTAAATAGAGAGTCCATTTTTAAGGACTTAAGTTATTATAAAACAATAATTTACAGAAATAGGGTGTTAAATAGGTAGTTGTCTATTTGCAATTAACCTATGGAAAAACGACTCTATAGCCGAGCCTGTGGGTTACCGAAGTATCATTATCTTTCTTTGATAAATAACATTTGAAGTTACAGCACTCATTACATATAAGCCCTTAGGCAAAGAAATTTTTAATTTTTTCACGATACCTTTATGTAAAAGTAACACTTTTCTATCAAAGGAATGTACTAACTTACCCGAAAGGCTCCGTATATCTATTCGCTGAACTAATGGCTTTTTTTTCAAAAAGGCTTCCAACTTTTCTGTATTAAAAACATCAGGCAGCCTGTCTGCCTTGGTTTCGGTTAAAGGTATCGTGCTTACCACTTGTCCTGTGTATTTAGCTCGAAATAATCTTCCTGAACCAGAATAAGGGATATAGTATAACATTCCATCTCGACCCACAGTAATATCTATCGCTCTGGATGATTCCGAAAATTTATCAATACGAGTAATCTGGTAATTCTGGTTCAAGGTCGCACGAAAAATTTCACCCGAATTGTAATCGCCATAAAAGAAATTACCTTGGTATTGTTGAGCATAGGCTGAATGATTGTAAAAGACTCCGCCAGAGATGCATCCACCTTGACTCATGGTAACACCACTACCTCCACCACCAGATTCATCAACACCATTTTGCTTTGCTGTAAAAACAGTGGGTTCAACGCTAATTACACTATCAACAAATACATCCCCATTAAAGCTTGAAGGAGTTACGCCCGAAATGGTTATTCGTTCACCTTGATAAATGATTCTATTACTAGAAGAAGAGAAAGTGGTCACATTGTTGGTTCTTGAGGCACCATTTGATTGAATGGTTAATGTGAATGTACTGTTTGTTCTATAAGCGATAACAGGTGAAATATAATCTAGTCCCGATTGTCTCTCTCTAGGCCATCCGCCATCATCCCCCGCCTTAACTCGAAAAACCTGTTCGTAACCAGAACCCACTACATTGAGCCATAAGTTACCAGTAATAGGATGAAAGATTCCAGTAAAGGGATTGCGGAACCCTTTAGCCCAGATATAATCGTTATTACCCACATTGGGGTCTCCATCATCATAGAAGGGGTTATCGGTAGGCACACTCCCATCGGAGTTCGCCCTGCCCACTTTGCTACGCAATGTATTCATGGAGGTTGACGTGGAAGCAGACGACCCATTATCACCAATAGCCCAATAGATTTTTTTATCTGGCCCAAA
>CAZLBO010000223.1:0-4709 GCA_964557725.1 uncultured Bifidobacteriales bacterium
GCCCTAAGCGAAGAGCAAATTTAGCCCCGAGAGATTCACCGGTTACAATGACTCTTTCTTTTTCAAAGTGTTTATTTTGAATTTCCTTCCATGCTTCCATCAAAAGAGGGAGTGAAGTCTCAGGAGTTAAAATCGTTTTTCCCTTTAATCCATGCCCAGGTAAGTTGATGGAAATAACTTGGTGTCCACGTGTGTACCAGTGGTTAAATAATTCAAAATTATCAAAAAGGGCGTCATTACCAGAACCATGAAGAAAAACAAAAGTCTTTTCAGGTTTTTTGTTTTTAGAGGGAAAAAGATAATATTGAATGCCATTGGTGCATTCATGTAAATGGGGAGAAGTTAAAAAAGCAGGGGTTGAATAAAAGATGGCTAAAATAAGAGTCAGCAAAGTGACAGGAAAGAGCAACAAAAACCAATGTTCGACAAAGGTAGGTGAGGGGTAAACAAAAAAGAAGAGAAGCAGAGCCACAAGACTAATCCAAGGTTGATGTAACCCTTTCCATTGAATAATTAACCCACGAATAGGAGAGCGAAACGCTATCTGCTGCAAGAGTAAAAAAATGAGAATAAACTTTATAAGAATAAATAAAATAGTCACTTAAAGAATTTACCTTTCTTTATTTTTAAAACAAACTAATGCTTAACCCTCTAAAAAGCAAGGAGCACTTAATGCTAAGTGATGGTGATGCGTCCAAACTTCAAGGCGATAATAAGAGCACTTTTTTAATTCGAATACCTCATTCCATTCAGTGGATTCTTCTCCTAATTCCCAAGTTTTTTCATGGTTTTCTCGTGAGTCCCCTACGGTACCAGAAAACAAGTGAATTTTTTTAATCCCGCCTAGCTGAATCTGGCTTAAAACTTCAAGGCTCAATTGGCTTCCATTTTTGGATAAGGCACAAAAAGGGCCATCGGTACAGCAGACATTTCCTTGCCGAATGCCTTCTTGTAGATGGGGAAGGGTTTTGCCTTCTGCTTTGATTAAGGTTTTTACTTTGCCAAAAATATGATTTTCATTTTGATAGAGTGAGAATAAAGGGGTTTTGACTCCCCTGCAAAAGTTTAAATCTCCGTGGGCATCATTGCCTGCAATTGGCAAAACCTTTTTGCCTTGTAATAATTGAGAGACCCAAAATGCCCTTCCAAGAGAAAAATCCTTATTTCTATTTCCATTCCAAAACTGTAAGCCTTGTGGGGAGTGTTCAAAGGCAGGTTTAATGTCTTGTTCCGTCCAAACTCCTCGCCTAAAAATCAATTTTTCTAAAGCGCCAATTCTTGCTTTGGGGTGAGCCGCAAAAGAGGGTGTTTCTCCAATTTCTTCCAAAACTTCCTCAATGGATTTATCGGGTTTATTATTAAACCAGCGTCGTCCTCCATCGCCTAATCCTGGCAAAAAATCGGGGTACCCCATCACCAATAAATGCACATTCTCCCCTTGGCTATTTCCACAAGAGACTTCTTCACCTGCAATTAATAAAGTTTTGGCTTCGGTCTTATTTAACTGCTCTACTTCTTCTCTATATTCTCTCCATTTATCTTGGGGGTCAATGGGGGACATATACCTATTTTTGTCATAATAAAAGTCATAGGAGTGATCAGAGACAAGCACATAATCCAAACCTAAACACTGAGCTGAGGATTGCATAACTTCAAGGCTAGCACCAAATTCCACAGGATCGCTAGAATAAATAGAATGACAATGGGTTTCACCTGCATACCATTGAGGAGGAACAGGAAGTGCCTCTTTTAACATCTTTAATTTTAATGGCTTATGCGTGAGTGTTTTTAGGTTTGAGTTAAGAAAAACTAGCTTTTTGCCATTAGCCTTTTCCACCGTGATTTTTCCGTTAAATAGGTATTCGCCTGTGTCTTTAACGGGGAGTTCTAAGGGTAAAAATTGAAATTGCTGATTCAGTTTGATGTTTAAAGGATACTCTTTAACAAGGGTGCTTCCTGCATGTTGAACAGACAACTCGATGCTTTTGAGGGTAACAGGAAAGTAATCCGCATCTTTAACCACCAAATAGAGCATGGGCTTTTCGCCTGGAATACAATAATGAGCCCCATCTAAAAAGAGTTCGGGCCATTTGGAGAAGAGGGGAGACCACGGTAATTTGAATTTATAATGGGTCTCTGCGTATCCTAATTTAGTGGAGGGAATAAAAGGGGAGGAGATCAAATTTAATTTTTAACCGTTAATTTGATGTCCGTAAAATATTGTGCACTTTTATCTCCAACAAGTAAAGTAACCGATGAATCCGTTTTAAGGAGTCCTTTTAAGCTATTCCCGCTTATTTCAACAAAAAGGGAGTCCGACTTCTTTTTATAAGAGAACTTTACATCCGTGTAATTTTCATCCACTTTTATTTTACCTGTTACTCCTGTGACGCTTACCTTTTTAAAAACGAGGTCTGTATATTCACCTACTTTGAGAATAGGGGAGTCCCCTTCAAAATAAAGCCCTGGTTCATCTTGGTTGACACTGGAACAAGCAACAAGAAAGAGGCTTAGGCTTAAAAGAGTCAGTAGTTTTTTCATTGTGCTTCCTATTGTTCTATTTTGAGAATGACATTCACCCTTTTTTTAGTGTGAATAAATAGTAATATAGTTTAATGAACTCTAAAGTCTATGATCCCCTACTTACCGAGCTGGTTCAAAAATCAAAACAAAAAGGCTTAAAGTGGACTGCTACCGATTTACCCAATCAAGTTCTTCTGGGTTTTGAGGAGTCGGCTCTTAGTTTACGACACGAGCGAGAAGCTGGTGATCCAGTGCTAATTTTAACGATTCATAATCTTCAGGGAGAAGTTTTAGCTTCTACTTTATATACAGAAGAGCATTTGTCATGGAAGTCTGTTTTAAAGCTTTATTTGGCTGCCCAGAAGCAGATTGCAGGGATTGATCTTGTTTTAGAACGGATGATTAGCGAATTGAAGAGACCTGGGGAAATTGGGCGTAGTCCCCGTAGTTAGGCAATTTTCTACTATAGGTCTTTACCTTTTGACCAAATTTCATATTCTGATATATCGAGTTCATCATTCCAGCTTATGCCATAACCGCCAAT
This sequence comes from uncultured Bifidobacteriales bacterium, assembly GCA_964557725.1. Taxonomy (GTDB): domain Bacteria; phylum Fibrobacterota; class Fibrobacteria; order UBA11236; family JADFYW01; genus CAZLBO01. The sequence goes on from CAZLBO010000223.1 coordinate 3,068, forward strand.
GTCGACTTTTGCTTTCTTAAAAAAAGAAAAACTTTTAAGTGGTTCAAAAATGGGGTTATTCCATTTGCTTTTAAAATTAAACAATTTTTTGATATTTCCTTCAAAAAGAACTTCTAATTCAAAATTACTGTGAATCTTAACTTTTAAAATTTTAGGGTAAATCATTCTAGTCCTGGTAGTTTATGGAATTCTTGTTCTTCCCACATTTTCTTTATTTCACTATTATACCTTTTTGCCCATTCCACAACCAACTTCTTAGCCCTAATTGGCATGTCTCCTTCTAGCATCTCTAATGTATCAATATGAAATATACCGTTAAATTCGCCATAAATTGCATGAAAATGTGGGGGTAAATGGTCATTGAAATAAAATTTTATTAAAATTCCATAAAATCTCGCAATAACAGGCATATACTCTCCTTTTTGTCTAAATATAGAAAACTATCCTTACTTTGCTCCGTAAAACCTCACCCTGCATAGTTCTATTCCTTATTGCTTCGCAATATATTATGAAACCTATAGGTTTACATAATATACATTATGCGATCATAAATCTACTCGCTTGCCAAAGGGTATGTATTGTATTACAGTGTATTACAAGGAGTTACATTATGAGAGAAGTAGTCACAGTTTCCCTACCAAAAGCCTATAGAGTAAGGCTTGACCGTTTAACTAAAAAAAGTAGATCGAGCAGAAGCGATTTAGTTCGTAAGGCTCTTGATCAACTTTTTCTAAAACAGGACTTTTTGGCTGTTTCTAAAAAACTGGCTACACAGGCAAAAAAACAAGGTATTTTCTCTGATGAAGATGTTTTTCGCCTTACTTCATGAAAGTATTCCTCGACTCTAACGTTTTAATTTCTGCTTTTATTTCGGATGGAAATTGTAAAAAAATTTTCATCCACTGCATGGATAATCATTTTCTTTTTATTTCTGAGCAAGTCAAAGTAGAGTTCATAAGGTTTCTCGCAAAGAAAATGAAATTCAATGTGACAGATTCCAATAAAGCCTTATCGACTATGATTAAAATCGCTCATGTTGTGCCTGATGGTAAACTAGATAAGCCAGTGTATGCCGAGATAAGAATGATGATCCCATATTAGCTTCTGCGCTTGATGCCAAAGTCGATTGTATAATATCTGGAGATAAGGATTTATTCGTCCTAAAGAAAATCAAAAAAATTCCTATTGTGAATCCGAGTGATTTTTGGAAGTTTGAAGACAATTTCAAAAAATAGCTGGCAAAAGCTAGTTAATACAAAAGTTCCCCCTCCACGCCCCCCGTTTAAATGGGCTGTTGCACAGTCCAACCATCTTCCGTTTCGTCTTCCAGATGGCAACCACTAGCCCCATTGTATTACATAAGATATGTTATGGCGTAGTAGTTTTTGTGATTTTTCCAGTATTCTCTATAATATAGAGAATAAAACGTTAAAGTGGAAACCCTTTGATTCCAAAAATAGTTTTCTAATTTCAAAACCAATGAAACCCTACTCAACTTGATATTGAGTAATTGATAAGGAGAAATTATTTGAGAGTTAAAATTCTAATTAGATTAAGTTTTTTTGCATTTTTTTTAATTTCGTGTACTGGTGGGAATAGAAGATATTCTTTTTTAAAGGATCCATCATTTGTATATGCAAAA
>CAZLBO010000224.1:0-4708 GCA_964557725.1 uncultured Bifidobacteriales bacterium
TCACTTCTCGTTCTTTTTTGGTGAGCGTACCCCGAGGAATACTCAGTCACTCCACCTCGTCTGCATTTAAGAGAGTACAAGACTTCCCTTCTTGATTTTCCCAACGGTAATTTGCAATTTTTCTTACACGATCCTGATCCTGAAAAGTCATGGACTCTCCCCCTTTATTGATCTCTTGTAAGAATAAACAATCATCGTCCAAAGAGGCAATCGCCATTTGATAAGCCCCTTTTAATTCTAACTTTCGATTAGGGCTTCTGTTGCTTTCTTTTAAATATTGAATTTCCATGTCTCGGCGAATAATCTCAAACCGAGCAATTACTTCATCCATTCTATCTGAAAGAGAATAAAGCTTTGTCGCCTTATCCAGTATATGTTCTGGAGTGGCAAGTTTTCCACAATCATGCATCCAAGCTGCGACTTGGAGTTCATACCAACCATTTTCATTCAGATCAAAATTACGAAAAGGGCCTTCCGTTTGGTCACAGGCCGCTTTGGTTAACATCTCCGTTAAAACAGGCACTCTTTCGCAATGAGCAGAGGTATGAGGAGACTTCGCATCGACAGCACGGGCAATGCACATCACAAACGCATCTAATAAATTCTTATGCCCCTGAATCATCATTTGATTATCTACCGCCACCGCAGCAAAGGCCGCCAAGCGTTCTATCACAGGAACAATTTTTGTAGGAAAAGGTAACTTCTCTCCTGTTCCTTCATAATCCATATTAATCAACTGAAGCACTCCAACCACTTTGTTATCGGGGTTCAGCAAGGGAACAGTTAAAAAGGACTTACTCGCATAATCATTTTGCTGATCAAACATAAGGAAATCAGAAAAGTCAAAGCCCTGAGCATCTGTGTAGGTATCTTTGATGTTAATGGATACCCCATTATTAGCCACACAGGCAACCACACTTTTTATATTTGGCTGGTTCGAATCCACTTCCATTAAGCGAATAGGAGGCAAGCCTGCACTCACTTCTGCACAGGATCCCATTCTAATATTCAAAGAACTGTTTTTAAGTAAAGAATATTCAAGTACAGGAGTTTCTATGTCTACAGGAATTAAATAAAGAACTCCCATATCTGCGTGAGAAAACGCTTGTGCTTCTACTAAAATTTTTCCAATTAATGTTTTTTTATTCTGAGCGGTAGCCAAAGAGATTCCAATATCCACCATTCTAAAATAAAGCCCTTTATCAAGAGTCTTCTCTCCAATGATAGAAGCATTAGCTATCGTTTGATCGTACAATACATAGGCCTATTAAAAGAAAATTATCCAGTTTGGTTCCTCCCTTCACAGAGTCTCTTTACAATAAAAAATTAAAACCCCTTTCACGAGAATAATCTTCTTTTTTTTCACAAAAACGTTAAACTGTTTTACCTTTTACTGTCCCTATAAGGAGGTTTTATGCCAAAATTTGACATTATATTTTACGAAACATTCCAAGAAGAAAAAGAAGCTATCCTTCGGCACCTAAAGCCCACCTTTAATGTTCGTTTTACCCCTCACACCATTCAGGAAGATACGAATTCAACTCTTGAGGCTTCCTTGATTAGCCTTCGCACCCAATCGGAAATCCCCGAAGCTTGGGCACCCTCCCTTTCTGGTATTTTGTCACGCTCCACAGGCTATGATCATTTACAGGCCTACCTCAAAAAAACCAAACAGCCCCTTCTCTGTGGATACCTCCCCCTCTACTGTGCCCGTGCTGTCGCAGAGCAAACCCTATTGCTTTGGCTTAGTTTAATGAGAAAGCTCCCCCAGCAAATACATCAATTCAAATCCTTTAAACGAGATAGAATAACAGGGCAGGAAGCAGAACACAAAAACTTACTTGTAATAGGAGTGGGCAACATCGGAAAAGAAGTTTTAAAGATTGGGCAAAGCCTAGGAATGAATACTTCTGGAGTTGATATTGAAGAAAGGTATTCAGAAATAAAATATACTTCTTTAAAAGAGTCCTTACCCCAAGCCGATGTCATTGTATGTGCCATGAACCTCACAGAAAAAAACCAAGGGGGACTCAACTACTCTGTTTTGAGTCGTGCCAAACCTTCTGCTCTTTTTATTAATATCTCTCGGGGGGAGCTCTCTCCCCTCAAAGACTTACAAAAACTTTTACAAGAAAATAAACTAGGAGGAATTGCCTTAGATGTTTACGAAGAAGAAAAGTCTTTAGCCATCGAACTGCGAAAGAAAGAAGCCTCTCTTCACCCTGATGTTTTAGCATTACAGGAATTAGCAAAAGATGAACGAGTCATCCTAACCCCTCACAATGCTTTTAACACAGTAGAAGCCGTAGACAGAAAAGCACTACAATCCGTTCAACAATTTGAACACTTTATTAATCACAAAAAATTTCTCTGGAAGGTGCCCCATTAAACTTTTTTTAGTTGGATGGTTTCACTCTCTTTGTTCTACAACAAGTCCAACATATCTTCAATAGAATTACATACTCTTTTTTGGTTATCATGAACTACATCCCAAAAGAATTGTTTATCCTTTTCTACCACTTCAATATACAAGGGAAGATTTTCGCTTTCGGGAAAGACTTCGTACCCAATTCGTTCTAAGGCTCTCTTTGTCCAATATGCCTTTTCACCCACGCCTTTTAGGGTTACTTTACCAATGATTTTTTTGATCATTTTAATACTACCCGTATGAATATCAAATTCAAACGATTGATTACCAAACAAGCGATTAAAATCACCATTTAACATAAGATCTTCGGGAATACCCCTCAGCACCTTTTTCTCATCTGTCATCAGCCAAATGCGATCCGCTGTTTTTGTGGCAATGTCTAAATCGTGAGTCGAAAGTAAAATGGTCTTTTTTGTTTCGCGAGAAAGTTTTTTTAATAACATCATGACTTCCACACGATTAGATACATCTAAAAAGTTAGTCGGCTCATCTAATATCAATAAATCAGGATCTTGTGCCAAGGCTCTAGCAATCAACACCTTTTGTGACTCTCCATCACTCAATTCATTAAAAACCCGTTCTTTTAATAGACTTGCCCCCACCATCTCCAAAGCCCAATGGGCCTTCTCAATATCTACATCCGTTAAGCGACCCATAAAGTTTGTATAAGGTTGTCTCCCCATACTCACCAAAGAAAACACAGACATATTGCCCACAGATACTTTTTCCGTCAACACTACTGCCATTTTCTTAGCTCGTTCTCCATGGGAGAGAAGATTCAAGTCCTCTCCTCCTATACGAATTTCACCTGCTAAGGGGGGGTGTAGCCCACACAATGTACGAAGCAAGGTTGTTTTGCCAATACCGTTAGGACCTATTAAGCAAACAAACCGCCCTCCATCTAAATCTAAACTCAATCGATCGACAATGACTTTCTCTTTTCCATTTGCATAAAAACCAATTTTTAAACCGCTTATTTCCAACACTAAAGGGGCGCTCATGTTTTTAACCCTTTCCCCTTAAGTAATATCCAGATAATAATAGGGGCTCCTATTAAAGCGGTGACAGAATTTAAGGGCAATGTTTTAGCCGATCCGGGGAGTTCTGCAAAGACCCCTGCACCTATGGCTAAAATGGCGCCCATCAAGGCTACCGCAGGTACCAATACAAAATGATTTGTGGTCTTATATAACCCACGGCATAAATGGGGAACAGCTATCCCTAAAAAGCCTATCGGCCCACAAAAAGCGGTGACAGTCCCTGCCATCAAAGAGGTGGATAAAATAATCAACCACCTAGCACGCTTAACGTTTAACCCCATCGTGCGTGCGTAATCTAACCCCAGCAATAAACTATTGAGCATTTTAGAAGTAAAAAGACTTATGGTTACTCCTACCCCTATCACTGGAATAAAAAAGAGGAGTTTATCCCATGAGGTACTGCCAAAGTTACCAAAACTCCATAACAAAAAAGATTGAATTTCTTCACTATTACTAAAATACAAAAGAATGCTTACCACAGAACTAGTAAGATACCCAAACATCAAACCAATAATGAGTAACGTGGTATTATTCTCAATTATTTTAGCCGCTAATAAAATACAAATCAATACAAGGGAAGCCCCGCCAAAGGCTGCAACCACAATCGTTAAATATTGAAAAGCACCTAACCCCGCTAAACCCAGCCCTCCTCCAAAACCCAATAGAATAAGAGAGACTCCCAAGCTTGCTCCTGAATTTATACCCAATACATAAGGCCCAGCTAAAGGGTTTCGAAAAAGTGTCTGCATCTGAAGCCCACATAATGACAAAGCCGACCCAGCAAGTAAGGCGGTAATACTTTTGGGAAGCCTCACCTGTAAAACAATGGTCTGCCACGCTTCATTTTCTAAAGTTCTGCCTACAAGGCTATTTATCACTGCCCCTAAAGGAATAGAAACCGAGCCCAAAGTAAGGCTCAATAAAAAAGCAACGAGAAGAACCACTAACAACCCACTTGTAAGCACGACAGTCTTCAAACTCTCTTTTTGATTTTTTACGATATTCATAGAGCTAAAGGTATTAATTTAATCGATAATACCAGTGTAATTTATGATGGGGCAGTAATTTGGGGTGTAAAATATGAATGAGATCTTTTAAAATCAAATGAGGGTGAGCCGCTCCACTTTCATAAAAGTCACTGCCTCCGTATTCATTGAGAATTCCATTGTGATTAAATACCTTCTTTTTTCTAAAAGCTTCAAAAAGGGTATAACGCGACTCTTTACTTTTGCCTTCCTCC
>CAZLBO010000225.1:0-4700 GCA_964557725.1 uncultured Bifidobacteriales bacterium
TGGCTACACCAGGTAAGGTTTGAATGATGTAGGAAATATCCTGCATCGCACCAGGGTTTTTTAAAAAGTCATTGCGAGTGAGTTCATAGCGACTGGTTGCAGCATGCCCTGCGGTATAGTGAATTTTAGTTGAATGACCTGTCACTTTTTTGTTAGTGAGTTCTAATGGCTCCTCAGAGGAGGGTGTAGGGGAGAGGTAGACTTGGACTTCTTCGGGGTTTCCAGAAGTAATCCAAATCCCATTGATTACTTTAGAAGTATAATTTTGACAGGTGGCATAAGCGGTGTAATCGCCAATGGGTATTTTACTCCAATAGAAGTTCCCTTTTTTATCTGTGACGACAGAGTCTTCTAAATCATCTAAGGTTATCGAGCAACCTGCTAGGGGGAGTTTCGATTTTTGACTATAGATAGAACCATAAAAATCACCAGTGGGTAAGAGGTCGCTATTTTTAGCCCAAGATATTTGAATAAAGAGGCCGAGTGAAATAAGAAAGTATCGAAAATAAAGAGAAGTATTCATTCCCCTAAAATACTAAAAATATTGGGACTACAAAAGAGTTTTGCGAACTCTACTAACCGTTCAATGGAGTTGAGTGTAATAAATGGATGAATATTTTTTCTCTTTTTGTGACCATGCGGCAATTAAAGTGTTGGTATCTAACTGGATAATGACAGGGAAGTGGGCATCTACAGAGTCGGGGGTAAGGTATTGGACTTCAGGTTCAGAAACGTTTGCTGCCATTGGGCTAGGGGTGAACTTCTGGTACCCTATTTTGTTTTTGACAATGTCATTTTTTTTAAAAGCTTCATTCCAAATAAGAGCCACCTTTTTATTTGAATAACTTGTGGATTGTGGGTGTCTTGCGATGGAGTGAATGGGGATTCTAGGCCTAAAAGTTTTGCCATGATTAGAGGTGCTTGTATGGTATACCCCTGCTTTGCCTCCTCCTTTTGAAAACCAAAAGAAGTGAAGCCCCTCTTTGTTTTCTGCTATTGTGGGGCCTGTATGTGGGCAACCATTGATGACCCAATTGTCTGCACTAATCCGTTTAGGCTTTGAAAATGTATTTCCATTGTCTTTGGATACAATATAAGAAATGTCTCTGATGGTATCTTGAATGATGTCTCGATAGGTAATATTGATGTTGTGATGTTGATCGACATAAATGTCTGTTCGACAGCATTGGCAAGTTTTATTGCCTATTTCAGTGTCTTTTCCAAACCCTTTATCAGTGGATGTTTTTGCGAAGTATAGAGTCGATCCAATTTTATTTTTTTTTCTTCCATCTAGCCAAATAGCCCCTATTTGACCATCAGGTAAGGTCGAAATATCAAAAAAGCTACGTCCAATGCCCCCTGATGTATCGGTATGCAAATATTGAGGGGGAGTCCAACTTGTTTCCTTATCCTTTGATTGAGTGTAGTATATTGCTCCTGCAAAACGGTTATCTTTGTTTGGTTTTCTTTTTTGAAAAAGAATAAAAGCGGTACCATTTGACTTGAAAGCAATTTTGGCCATACTTTCGGAATGGTTAGACAAGCCTTTTGTTGTACTTACTTTTATAGGTTTTGAAAAAGAAAGGCCATGATCAAGTGAAACAGCATAATGAAAATAGGTGTCTTTCTCCTGTCCTTCTACCCATGATAATACAGGTCTATTTTTATGGTCTTTTGTTAAAAAGGGTGAGCTTGCGGTAGACCCCATACTTGAGATTCTGGTACCTGTAGGTAATGGGCTTGGTTTGTTGGCTGTTTCTTTTTGATTACAGCTAATGAGGCCTAAAAGACTCAAGAAAAAAAGCAGGGTTATTTTTAAGAATGTGTTTTTCATAGTATCTAAAATAATGTGTTTAAGGTGTTGTTAGATGTTTTTGAGGAAGAAGTGTTATTTAGTAACATGTTTGACAAAATAAAGTAGTTTAAAAAATCCAGAAAAAATGTAGAATTATAAAGACATGAAAACGAAGATCACTTTAAAGAAAAGAAACGTTGTTTTTTTGAATTACCTTGTTGTTGTGATGTTAATGACGGGTTTTTTCGGTAAACATTTTGTGATATTATTGCCTTATGTTGAATATTCGATAAACTATGAAAAAATTGTCACCTATTTTTGCCAATCTAAAAATGAAGTGAATAATGAATGTAAAGGGATATGTTATCTCAATACTCAAATAAATAAAAAGGTAGAAGAAGAATCGGGTTCAAATAAGGAATCCCCCCCTGAGAAAGGGGAAAAGAAGATTACGACTACTTCTCTTTCTACTTTGTATCGATTCGAAAATGTGGATGGGGCTATAGCCCTTAATAATCAAGATTTGCCTGAATCAGTCACAAAAAAGCCCCCTACGCCTCCCCCCAAAACAACTGCTGCCTAATAGAAAAACCAAATAGTTCAAGTAAATTTAAAGTATTTAAGAATACTATTTAAACGGCTGTGTTTAATGCTAAGACCCCTCTTAGGCATGTTTGTAACAGTACTCAATTTTTGAAGGACAACACCTTAAGTCTGGTTAAATGGCTATGGCTTAAAATAAAGGGAATTAATTAAATGAAAAATATAACAGTTGTTTTAGTAACAATCACTATTATGATGGGTGGCGCTCATTCATCAGAGCCACTTTCTACTTTAGAATTAGAGCCAAAGGTTGTTTCTAATAGTCGATTAAAGGAGAAGAGATCGGATGTTCCCTTGTCTATTAGTGTAATAGATAAGAAAACGATAAAGTCTACAAAAGCAAATTCATTACATGAAATTTTAAATAAAGTTCCAGGAGTGAACATGGTAGATTTAGGGAGTGAACAGCATATGATGGCAATTAGGCAGCCTATTTCTACTAAAGGAAAGTTTCTTTATTTAGAGGACGGGGTACCCATTAGACCTTCGGGGGTTTTTAATCACAACGCTTTAATTGAGGCAAATATGGCAGGGTTAAATAAAATAGAAGTGATTCGAGGGCCGTCTTCGTCTTTATATGGATCAGAGGCGATAGGGGGGACTATTAATTTGATTACGCAGCAAGCGGCTATAAAGCCAGAAGGAGAGATAGGTATAAGAACCAATAACTTAGGTTATCGGCGTATAGATGCTTCGGGTAGTTATCGGAAAAAGAGCTTGGGTATAACTGCTGGAGGCTACTTTGGTGAGCGTAATAATGGCCCAAGGGATCATAGTGATTTTAATAAAACTGCGATTAATTCAAACTTGGATTATAGTTTTTCAGACAAAACCACTCTTAAGTTTTCAGGAGCCTTTATTGATTATCTATCAGACATGACAGGAAGTGTGGATAGTACGAGGTTTTATGGGGAAGATTTTACTAGTAATCAAACCTTTACATGGCGAAAAATAGAAGCGAAAAGGGGTAAGTTTACCTTAGAAAATGATTGGAGTAAAAATAGTTTCACTAAAATGTCTTTGTTTTATAGGAATAGTCTTGTTGGACAAAACCCTAGTTATAGGGTTAAAGATGATAGGCGCAATGCTTTAAAGGCACATGGGTTGATTAATAATAATTCTGTAAATAGTTATGGAACACTTATTCAGCATCAATTAAAGCTTCCTGATTTTTACACGGAGGTTATTGTTGGGGCTTATTATGATTATTCACTTAATCATTTAGAAGAAAAATATATTTCTGTTTCAAAAAATGGGGAGGGGTTGTATACGGGGTACTTAAAATCGGATTCTCTTCTTACGGATTACGAGGTGAATTTATATAATGTTGCTTCCTATACGCAGGTAAAGGTTAAGCCCCTTAAAAAGCTAACGATTAATTTGGGCGTACGTGGAGATTACTTTGCTTACGATTATTCTAATTCATTAGGGGCAGAGGCTTTTTCAGGGTCTCCTAATCAAAAAAACACTTTTAAACAGCTTACACCTAAAGTGGGCGTTACTTATAAGATTGTATCGACAACGGGTATTTTCGGAAGTTATTCTTGGGGATTTTTACCCCCACAGGTGAGTGAGTTATACCGTGGAACAAAGGCTCCTACTCTTGTTGCTTCTCATTACATTAATTACGAGGTGGGGGGATGGTCACAGTTTTCAAAATTACTTAAAGCGGACTGGAGTGTGTATTATCTTGAAGGAAAAAACGAACAGGTAAATGTGCGTCTTGAAAATGGAGAGAGTAAGGTTAAAAATGCAGGTCGAACAGGGCATTCAGGTTTTGAATGGGGGCTTGAGTCCTCTTTTGTGAAGGGGCTTAAAGCACGTGTGAATGGGGCGCATTCAATACATGAATATTATGATTTTGAAAATGGAAACTTAGGGGTTAATTATGCAGGGAATGTGATGGAACAGGCTCCAAAGTGGATTGTGAATGCGGGTTTGACTTTAAATTCTCTTTCTTTACAGAGTTTTTTGAATCATAAAGTGAGTTCAAGTACACTTGAGTTTTTATCAGGTTTCTCCTTGGGTTTTGAGTATCAAAAAATAGGGGAATATTTTATGGATGCGGAAAACTTAAAGACTTATCCAGGGTATCAAATCTATAATATGAGGGCTTCTTATAAATATAGAGGAATAGGTTTGTGGTTTAATATTCTGAACTTAACCGATGAGCACTATGCAACTCGTGCGACTCGTTCTTTTTCATGGGGCCGTTATAAAAATGCTTATACTACTGGGGAAGACAGATCTTTTAATTTTGGGGTGACTTTTGATATTGATTGGAGGCCTTTGAATAGGCGAT
>CAZLBO010000226.1:0-4686 GCA_964557725.1 uncultured Bifidobacteriales bacterium
TGCCATAAAGTTCTGCTCCCCAGAAGGGATAAACAGAGAGCTGTGGATCTACATGAACAATCAATAATTTAGCTCCCATTCTTAAAGCCTTTTCATCGGCAATCTCAATGGTTTTTCGGGTGATGTCTGAAAAATCCGTAGGGACGATGATGATGTTTTCCGTTTCTTCCATTTTCTTTTTAACGATGTACACAGGACACTTTGCGTAGTGTAACACATGATTGACAGTGCCTCCAAGAAAGAGTCGGCTCAAGGCGTTGTGTCCATTGTCTCCCATCACAATGGCATCTACAGCTAAGTCTTCGGCTGTTTTTGCAATGACATCTCCTGGGTCACCTACTGTATTGAGTACCGTGTAGTTGGATTGGATTTTTTTGCCTGCTAAGAAGGCATCCAAACTGTTTTTTTGATCAGGTAAACTAGGGTAAGGAGGAGTGACATGAAGAATAGTCAGATGGGCTTTTTTCTTTAAGGCCCACTCATCAGCAAAGCGAACAACTTCTTCTGCCATGGGGCTAGGTCCGATAGGAACCAGTACTTTGTATGACATAACACCCTCCTTTTTTCTTGTTTGTTGTTACTCTATAACAATGCAATAGCTGTGCCATTAAGAGGGAGAGGGTATTGGTTCTTTTGGTGGGGGAAGGTGGCTGAACGTGGAGCCTGAAATTTGTAATTATGGCAATAAATGCCATAATTACAAAAGTAAATGTTAAAAATGGCAAAACAAAAAAGGCACAGGGGTGGCACTCCTTTTGCAATTAGATTAAGAGTAGAAAATAAGCATAGAGGATAAAATGAAGTTAACATTTTTAGGGGCAACAGGCACAGTCACAGGTTCTAAATATTTATTAGAACATCATCGTTTGAGAGTGCTTATTGATTGTGGATTGTTTCAAGGACATAAAAAATTAAGGCTTCAAAACTGGGAGCAACTTCCCCTTGATATCAATAGTATTGATGCGGTGATTCTTACTCATGCTCATATTGACCATTCAGGGTACATCCCTCGCTTGATTAAAGAGGGGTTTAAGGGGGCGGTTTATTGCACGCCCTCTACTCGGGATCTCTGTCGTATTCTGTTGCCTGATTGTGGGTTTTTAATGGAAGAAGAAGCTCGTTATGCAAATAAAAAAGGCTTTTCAAAACACAAGCCTGCCATGGCATTATATACGGAAAAAGAAGCGGTGAAGGCCTTAAAATCGTTTAGAACCGTACCCTATGGAACTTCATTTAAATTAAAGGGAGGGTTGGATTTTGAGTTTAGAAATGCAGGGCATATATTGGGTTCTGCCAATGTGACTCTTTCAGATGGAGATCGTTCTATTTGCTTTTCAGGGGATGTGGGCAGGGTAAAGGATCCTTTATTGTATCCTCCTGTAGCTCCTGCAAAGGTGGATTATTTAGTAGTGGAGTCTACTTATGGTAATCGCATTCATTCTAAGGAAGACCCCATGGATGAATTAGAAAAGGTGATTAAGCGAACGGTGGCTCGTGGAGGTGTGGTGGTGATTCCTAGTTTTGCGGTAGGCAGAGCGCAGCATTTACTGTACTATCTTCATTTATTAAAAAAACAAAAGCGCATTCCCTCAGTTCCTATTTATTTAAATAGCCCCATGGCTTCTAAAGCAAATGAGGTTTTTTGTGCGCGTCATGAGTCCTTTAAACTGAATGAGAAAGAAGCTCATAAAATTTGTCAAATAGCGACAGTTGCAGTAACAGAAGAAGATTCTCGAAGATTAAACACCTTAACGAAGCCAGCTATTATTCTTTCTGCGAGTGGAATGGCTACGGGGGGGCGAGTGGTACATCATATTAAAACTTATGGAGCAAATAAAAAGAATACCCTTTTGTTTACGGGCTTTCAAGTGGCAGGAACAAGAGGACAGGCGATTGTCAATGGGTGTGAGAGTGTTAAAATTCATGGACAACAAATCCCAATGAAGGCAGAAGTCGTGGACTTAAAATGCTTGTCTGCCCATGGGGATAAGCACGGTTTAATTGATTGGATAAAAAAAATACAAGGCGCTCCCCGAAAGATTTTCATCACCCATGGAGAGTCTGAGGCAGCACTATCATTACAAGAGGGAATCAAAAAAATAATGAATACTGAGGTGGTTATTCCAAAGTATCAGGATGAGTATTTGTTGTGAGGTTTGTTTGGCTTGCTTTGTAAATAAATAACTCTGCGAGGTGATTTTTTTCTATTTAGTGAGAAGACTATTTGAGGAGAGATTATGTTGAAGAGGTTTTTGTTTGTTACTGGTATTCTTTTGGCTTTGACAAATATTCAGGCCAATGGCCCATTTGGGTTGGGTTTGATGGTGGGCAACTTTAATGGTATTACCATGAAGTATAAAGTGGGGTCGGCTAATGCCATTGCCGCAGGGGCACATATTCCCTTGGGCAAAAATAGAGGGATTGGCGTTTATGGAGATTATCTGTTTATTCTCCCCAATGCGATTCACTTAGATGTTCCGGCACACTTTCTTTATTATGGTTTAGGGGCAGGCCTATATACAGGGGGAAGTGATTTAGCACTTGGAGTGCGAATTCCTTTTGGGTTAGGAGTGCCTATTTATGATGTGATGGAAGTCTTTTTGGAAATTGTGCCTTCATTGGGTGTGATTCCAGAAGTGGGGTTTGACTTTTTTAATGCGGGACTAGGCTTCCGCTATTTCTTTTAAAGTTCCACAGCTGTACAGCATCTTCTGCGTTGCCACCTTCCTCACGTGCCGTCGCACGCTTCGGGCGGTGGCGTCTTGAAGCTACTGCACTTTAGATTTTATTGTTGTTAGTTTTGTGTAAGCCATTTTAAAATGATGGGAGCCGTGATCTATTTTTTCAACTTTCATTGGTTCTTGGGAGAAAGGGACTCGGTGCTTGAAAATGGGGCCATCATACACAAAGGAGTGAAACTCTCCATTCTCACCGCAAGGGTCAATGTTAGAAGGTAAATCTTGTATAAAACTTTTATCATATTTTCGTCCTGCAAATGAAGAGTCCAAAACTTTTAGATTGACACTGGTAACAACAGCTTTGAAGCCCTCATCAATAAAGTAGTGGGCGAGTCGTGCCGTGTTTCTTTTCCAGATAGGGAAGATACATTGAATCGGTAAGTGTGCATGTAAAGATTCTCTGTATTGTTTAATATCCTCTAGGAATAAATCTCCATAAGCAATTTGAATATCGTTGCTTTTGGTGCGAAGATAATTTTTAAAACTTGCCTCCCATTCTTTGTTTTTTGGGGCATCAGGTAAAAGTATTTTGTCGAGTTGAAAGCCAAGAGACTCTGCTTGCTGTGCAATTAGTTCTCCTGCAACATAGTGAATACTCATCATTTCATCACTTTTTCTTAGTGTTGTTATGAGAGAATAAATTTCAATACCATTTTGATTCAGCAAATGGTTCAATACTAACGTACTGTCTCTTCCACCGCTCCAAGAAATTATAATTTTTTGATTCATTTGTTCCTTTTTATATTACATCGTTGTGTTCTATTAATAAGGTCACAATTCACATGAGGGACTGTGACCTTTGTAGATTATGCCTTACTTGCCCGTAACTTTTCTAAAATGGAACTATCTTCCAATGTACTCACATCCCCTTTACTCTCCACACCGTTGGCAATATCCCGCAACAAGCGTCGCATTATTTTACCAGAACGAGTTTTAGGTAAAGCATCTGTCATGCGTAGTTGATCAGGGGAGGCAATCGCTCCAATTTCCTTTCTGACATGTTTTCGAAGAATATCTCGCATGTCATCAGATTCCGTCACGCCTTTAGCTAAGGTGACAAAAGCCGCAATTCCATCGCCTTTAATTTCATGGTTATAGCCGACAACGGCAGCTTCTACTACAAATTCATGGGCAACAAGCACGCTTTCCACTTCCATGGTAGAGAGTCTATGGCCCGATACATTGATGACATCATCAATTCGTCCGAGTATCCAGAGATAGCCATCGGAGTCTCTTACGGCCCCATCACCAGCTAGGTACCAGCCTTGCTTTGCGAATCTTTCCCAATAAACTTCTTTATAGCGATCATCTGCATTATATAGGGTTCTTAACATAGAAGGCCAAGGTTGTTTGAGGACTAATAAGCCCCCTTGTCCATCTTCTAATTCTTCTCCTTCTTCAGAAACAATGGCAGGGTCTACGCCAAAAAAAGGAAAGGAAGCAGAACCAGGTTTTAAATCATGTACACCAGGTAGTGGGGTAATCATAATAGCGCCTGTTTCTGTTTGCCACCATGTATCGACAATAGGGCATTTTTCTCCACCAATCACCTTGTAATACCACATCCATGCTTCAGGGTTGATAGGCTCGCCTACGGAACCCAACAATCGAAGGCTAGAGAGATCCGCTTTTTGTGGATGCTCATCGCCCCATTTCATAAAAGCTCTAATGGCTGTAGGAGCGGTGTAAAAAATAGATACTTTGTAGTGTTCTATTATTCTCCAAAAACGCCCTTCGTCTGGGGAGTTAGGAGCTCCTTCATACATCACCATGGTAGCCCCATTGTTTAAGGGGCCATAAGTAATGTAACTGTGACCCGTAATCCAGCCAATATCGGCAGTACACCAGTATACATCATCTTCCTTTAAATCAAAAACATACTTGGTGGTCAGGTAACTTCCTACCATATAGCCACCAGTGGTATGTTGTATTCCTTTGGGCTTTCCTC
>CAZLBO010000227.1:0-4663 GCA_964557725.1 uncultured Bifidobacteriales bacterium
CTTCTTCTAGTTCTATTTTTTTCCCCTTGATCCGTGCGGTATTATCCACCTGCTCTACTTGGGAAAAAATGGAACTGATAAAAACAGCAACACCTGCGATTACTTTAATTAAAATATTCATTACTGAACCTCCCTTTTTTCAGTCGGGGCAGAAAAAGGCAGAAGCACCAAAGAAGGTGCAGCTTTACCCTCTGATATTTTAATCGCCTCTTTAATGTTTTGTTTTAATTCCAAATTCATTTCTTCATTCCATTGATAGGTTGAATCAGGGTGCGTGAGATAAGCGACTGTATTTCCATCCATACTGACAAATACAGAAAGTACTGTACCCATTCTCAAAAACTTCCCTTCAATTGTCTTTCCACTCTTATCCGTATAAAAATCAGAGTACACTTGTGTTTCATAACCATTAGAAATAGCTGTAGACAAAAGAGTAAAAAGGCGGTTCATTCCCTCTTCAGGCCCAATAATTTCTTCTTGTAACTCTTTTTTTAAACTACTTAAGTTATCTAAGTTTCTTTGACGCTGATAAGGGAAGTCTTGTTTAAAATAAACAATCAAACCATCAATTTTTTGTACAAGATGTTGTGAAACCGCCATGCGTTTATTTTTAAGTTGTTTTGTTTGATTCTTAACCGCATATTTTTGGCCCTTTAATTGGGAAAGGCGTACTTTTAACTTTTTAATTTGGGATTGCATCTCTCCCTTTTGCGTGACAAGTGCTTTTAGCTTTTGCTTCTTTCTTTGTTCAAAACTTTTCGCTTTTTGTTTTTCTGCTTTGTGAAGCTTTTTCTCTCTATCTGTTTCTTTTTCTACCCTTCGAATTTGTCGATTCAAACCGGAAAGACTTTCCTGTGACCACAAGGGCGTTGATATTAAAAGTATAACGCCCATTAAAATGCTTCTGCCTAGTGAATTCACATGGTCTCCTTTTATTGTGAGAATACTATGAAGCCTCAATTTACGAAAACTATGAAAAAAAAGCTACAAGGAAAAAAAATCAAGAGATCTAAACTCTGTTATTTCTCACCACATTCCCTCCAAACTGTTTATCTTAAGGAAAAACATTTAATTAGGAAACTCCATGCCCGACTATGCAAACTCTTCTGTCCCCAACTTAAGCCCTAAAGCCACCATTAGTATTATTGTGGCCATCCTTATTGTTATTGTAGGCTATAGCTCTTATTACCAAATCAACGCTGGCGAAACAGGCGTCCTACTTGTGTTTGGAAAAATCTCTGGAGCTCCCAAAAGTGAAGGCCCCCATTTTAAAATTCCTTTTTTTAGTGAAGTGGTTGTTTATGATGTGAAAACTCAAAAAGCCACCTTCCGATGTGAAGCTTCTTCAAAAGACTTACAACAAGTTGTTTTACACATCTCCGTTAACTACAGTCTTAACCAATCAAAAATAGGAGACATCCATAGGGAATTGGGAAAGAGGTACGAATCAAAAGTAATCGACCCTAAATTACAAGAAGCAGCTAAAGCTGCTGCGGCAAGTTTCACCTTAGAGAACCTCATTAAAAAAAGGGCTGATGCCAGTCAAAGTGTGATGGATGTTTTGCTAGAAAAGTTCAAAAAAAGTGGGATTGAATTAGAAGCTGTCCTTTTAACCAACTTAGAATATTCAGAAGCTTATTCTAAATCAATTGAGGCAAAACAAATTGCTGAGCAAGAGGCTTTACGCGCCGAAAATGAACTAAAGCGAATCGAAATTGAAGCAAAGCAAAAAATTGCTATTGCCGCAGCAGAAGCAGAAGCTATTAAAATAAAATCGGAAGCTCTTTCAAAAAACAAAGATTTGATTCAATTTAACGCCGTAGAAAAATGGAACGGACAACTTCCCATTTACATGATGGGTGGAGCGAGTGTCCCTTTTATCTCTCTCCCTAAAGGGCAATAGCTAGATACAAAAAAAGCCTCCGATTATTATCGAAGGCTTTTTCTGAATAATATAATCTTTCTAATTATTTTATTTTAGACTTTTTTGCGACTTCTTTTAAAGCCGTGCCACACTTAAATGTAACAGTCTTTGAAGCTTTAATTTTAATTTCTTCGCCTGTTGCAGGATTTCTGCCTTTTCGTGCAGCTCTGCTTTTAAGATTAAAAGTACCAAATCCAATCAATTGAACTTGTCCATCTTTTTTAATGCCTTGAGAGATTCCATCAATCACTGCATTTATTGCTCTTTCTGCAGCAGCCTTAGATTCAAAATCACTTCCTTTTTGACCAATCATGTTTTCGATAAGATCTTGTTTGTTCATTCAATTCTCCTTAATATTAAAACATTAAAAACAATGTTTTCGGGGGCATAATAAGTATTTCCAAGAACTTTGCAAAGGTCTTGGAAATAAATATCAAAATTATGATTTCATTTTAGTCCACTTCTGTTTGCTCTTCGCACTATCCAATACCGTTTGAATAAACTGCATACCACGAAGCCCATCTTCTACTGTGGGAAAATCATAAACAACCTTCTTATTTTTTTTAGCTTTTCCATCTGCTTTAATTGCTTTAACAAACCCTGAATAAATATTCGCGAGTGCTTCAAAAAAGGCCTCTGGATGCCCAGCAGGTAAACGGGTATTCTCTACAACAGAAGAGCTCTTTTTTCCTAAATAAGCATTTCCTCTTCTCCAAATCTGTTCTGGAGCATCCAAAGAACGAACCACTAAGTGATTGGGTTCTTCCTGATGCCATTCCAAACTCTTCTTCTCACCATAAACCCAAATCGCTAAATTGTTTTCTTCTCCGATACAAATTTGACTCGATTTCAAAACACCTTTCGCACCATTGTTAAACTTTAGCAAACAATTGCCATCATCATCTAACAATCGTCCAGGAACAAACGCCGTTAAATCAGCACATATTTCGGTTATTTTTAAACCACTAACATACTCCGCCAAGTTTTCTGCGTGAGAGCCAATATCTCCAATACACCCAGCTCCTCCGCTTTGTTTTGGGTCTGTTCTCCAAGAAGCTTGTTGATTTCCACTTTTTTCCAAATTAGTAGCCAGCCAACCTTGTATGTATTGAACAACAATCTTTCTTACTTCTCCTAGTTCACCTTTAGCCACTAAATCTCTCGCTAACTTAACCATAGGATAACCTGTATAGTTATGGTTAAGTGCAAATATTTTTCCAGACTTTTTAACTACTTTTTCTAATTCTTTAGCTTCTTTCACATTCAGAGTCATAGGTTTTTCACATAAAACATGAAAGCCCGCTTTAAGAAAGTCTCTTGCAATAGGAAAGTGCCAGTTATTAGGCGTTACAATAGTAACAAAATCAATCCTTTCCTCTTCCGGAAGGTTTGATTCTTTTTCAATCATTTCTAAGTAATTTGAATACACTCGTTTTTTATCCAAACCAAGTTCTTTTCCCATCAAACCTGATTTTTCGGGCCGAATATCAAAGGCCCCACTCACTAATTCAACCTGTCCATCTAACCGAGAAGCTTTGCGATGTACCTCTCCGATAAAAGCACCTAGGCCTCCCCCAACCATTCCCATTCTCAATTTTTTTGATGAAGTCATATCAACTTCCCCCTCTTCTTTTTAATTGGTTTCCATTGTTCTTTTAAATACCTAATATTTTTCGATTAGAAGCCTCGTCGGCTTCTCCTCCTGCAAAATCATCAAAAGCCTTTGTAGGAGATTCTATTAATTGATCTTTAATAAAAATAGCCCCTTCTTTTGCTCCTTGACTAGAGTCCTTTAAACAACACTCCCACTCTAAAACCGCCCATGAATCATATCCATATTGAGTGAGTTTTGAAAAAACCCCCTTAAAGTCCACTTGTCCATCTCCCACGCTTCTAAAGCGCCCAGGTCGATCGACCCAATTTTGATACCCCCCATAAACTCCACAACGTGCAGACTTAATAAATTCTGCATCCTTAACATGAAAGGCTTTAATGTGATCCTTATAAATATCTATAAACCCCAAATAATCTAAACACTGTAAAACATAGTGAGAAGGATCATACAACATATGCACTCTAGAATGGTTTCCTGTTGCTTTTAAAAACATTTCAAATGTCACGCCATCATGTAAATCTTCACCAGGGTGAATTTCATAAGCTACATCCACATCACACTCTTCTGCCATATCTAAAATAGGCTTCCACCTTTTCGCTAACTCTTTAAATCCAGTTTCAACCAACCCTAACGGACGTTGAGGCCAAGGATACATTGTGTGCCACAACAAAGCACCAGGGAAGCTTGGCATCACCTTAATTCCCATGTTTTTACAGGCCTTGAGGGTTTTAATCACTTCTCCCACTGCCCATTTTGTTCTTTCCCCAGGGTTATTTCTTAAGCCTTCTGGAGCAAAAACATCAAACATGGTATCATAAGCGTTATGAGTTGCCACTAATTGTCCTTGTAAATGAGTTGCAAGTTCAGTCACAACAAGCCCGTTACAGCGCCCTTTAAAGTCATCACAATAACCCTTAGATTCAGCAGCTTTATCTAGGTCAATGAGGCGAGAATCCCAAGTCGGAACTTGCACTCCCTTAAATCCCAGATCTTTTGCCCAAGCAGTAATATTTTCAATAGAATCAAAAGGGGCCTTATCCCCTGCAAACTGTGCCAAAAAAATTCCTGGACCTTTAATTTGAGACATAAACTCCCTCCTTTTTTCCTATCTAAAACTCTCTTTG
>CAZLBO010000228.1:0-4659 GCA_964557725.1 uncultured Bifidobacteriales bacterium
CCCCATCGGCATATTCTAAAATACTGTCAATATTATCTACTCCTTCTTGATTTTCAATTTTTGCAATAACTTTTATATTGCTTCCACGAGCATCTAATAAAGATTTTACTGCAATTATATCTTCCTTTTTACGAATAAATGAGTGAGCTATGAAATCTAAATTATTTTCTACCGAAAAGTTATACAAAAAGAGCTGATTACCGCCGTAATGTTAGCTCAAAAGGCACGGGCGGAGTTCCATTTAAAAAACTACCTCATCTCAGAATACACCGTTAAAAAAGCCTTGAAATTGAACCCTATTAACAGAGAAGGCAAAAGACTTCTCACTCAGTTACAAACTATTTTAGGGGTCAAAACTAACTTAATGATTAAGGACGCCATTGCTTCCCTTTACAAAAACCAAACCACAACCACCCTTAAAAAACTACGTTCTAAATATTCTTCTGAAATAGAAAACACCAAAGAGACTCTTCTTCTCCGTCAACAAACCCAATACCACTGGAAACCAAAAAAGAAGTGGAAAAAATCCACACAATCTATCTACTATATACCCAATGTAAAATCTTTAAGCCAACTCCCTGAACTTAATTTTGAAGTTAATTCAAACCACACCAAGTTTTATGTCAATCAATTTAGCATCTATGATAAAAACCTAAAACGGATCCAAAAGGGTAAGATCTCAAACTATTACATCACCCATATTCACGACAATACTATTCATCCAGAAAACCTACTGGTTCACCTTCCCATAAAAGTGAAGGATGAAGCCCTCTTCATCATGGTACATGTGACTGAGGAAGCACTATATTCCAGTAAAAATCACCCTTTTGTTCATTACAATACCAAAGGTCTTCCTCATTTCATAGAAAACTCTTTTGAAATCAAAACCCCTCCCAAACACCTCAAACACTTTACCTTTGGAAAAACAAAAGTTCAAAAAAGTAAACACTCGCTCACCTTTACTTTTAAATCAAATAAGGCCTTATCCAATGAGAAATTCTCTCCTGGTTTCCAAGAATTTGGAGCAGGGTTTTCTGTGGCCTTAGAAAATAATTGGAAGGCTGCTGGTGATGAATATATCCATTACATCGAAGAACAAGGAGTCCCCCTCGATTCTGCTCCTTTAGCGATTATCGAGTTACTAGATGACCTTAAAGAAAAAACAACTTCGACACAAAGTTTAAGTCAACTCGCTTATCAATATGTAAGGGATGAAATTACATATAACAATTATGAATTTAACCTTCAGGCATTGGTTCCCGAAGAGTCCCGAAATGTAGTTAGTCGAAAATCAAGTGATTGCAAAGGTCACGCTTTATTGCTCCTCCACTTATTGCGAGCTCAAAATATCGACGCCCATTTAGCTCTTACCCATACGGATATCAATGGTTCAAAAGACCTTGTAAGTATCCATCAATTTAACCACATGATAGTTTATTATTTAGATCCAATAACAAAAACAGAGTACTTTCTCGACCCGACAGAAAAGTTTCAACCTTTTAGACGTTCGCCTTTATCACTTGAAGGGAGGCACGTTCTTGTTTTAGAAGATAATAAATCTCGTTTAATTACCATTCCCGAAATCAACTCACCAAATGAACACCAAGTCACCATTAATCATCAATACCATATTCAAGAAGACCTCACTGTAGAGGGCAAGGACAGCATTACTTTAACAGGTAAATTAGCTGCTGATTTTAGAGCCCAAATAAAAAAATGGAAAAAACTGGGGAAATTAGATGTCTTAGTGAGTTGGATTACCGCAGGGTATGTGGGTTATTGGAATGGTGATTTAACCATTTTAAATGACGATGTCATTGATTCTGCTCTTATACTTGTCTTTCAATACAAACAACCCTTACCCCTTAATGGATTCAAAAAGGGGATGATTTTCAAAAGTGATTTGGAAAAAAGCATCTTCCGTTACCCTGATGCAAAAGGAAGGCAATCCCCTATTTACTTTCCTTTTTCTATTGAACTCAAATCAAATTGGAGCATCCAAATCCCTTCTTCTTTAAAACTCAATCACCAAGTGTCCTCTCAAACAGAAGCTGCCGATTTCTTGATTTGGAAGCGAAACATACAAGAAGCAAAAGGTCTTTTGACTCTAGAACAAACTTGGAAGTTAGAACCTTTTCTGGCCACTCCAACAGAATACATTACCATCAAAAAAGATTGGGATAAGATAATGAACCGCAGGAGTTTTAAACTTCAAATATCGAAGTAGTGCGAAACAACATAGGCCTACGAATTACTTAAAAGAATCAAATGCTTTATAGCCCATTTTCTTTAAATCAGAAGCAGGAATAAATTTTAAAGAAGCCGAATTAATGCAATAGCGTAAACCTGTGGGGGCTGGCCCATCGGGAAAGACATGACCTAAATGGGAATCCCCCGATTGACTTCTCACCTCTGTGCGTACACTAAAAAATTTTCGATCTTTTTTTTCTACTACATTTTGAGTGACTAATGGACGACTAAAACTAGGCCAACCTGTTCCACTTTTAAATTTATCCACAGAAGAAAATAAAGGCTCTCCTGTGACAACATCTACATAAATACCTTCTTCTTTGTTATCCCAATACTCATTTTCAAAAGGTCTTTCGGTACCCTCTTTTTGTGTGACATTATATTGTATAGGGGTAAGCATTGCTTTAATTTCTTCTGGATTTGGTTTTGAGTACTTCGTCTCTTCCCCTTTATCTATTGTCGACCAGTGCTGATTAATAAAATCTTCACGCCCAGAGCCTTTTCTATACTTAAGATAATGCTCTGAGTTTTTTTTGTAGTAATCCTGATGGTATTCTTCCGCTGCGTAAAACTCTTCGAGGGCTAAAACAGGGGTAATTATTTTCTGTTTATAAACCCCACTCGTCTCTAAAGTACGAATCGCTTTTTCAGCTCCACTTTTCTGTTCTTCACTGCTGTAATAAATCGCACTTGAGTATTGAAAGCCCCTATCTCCAAAAGAACCACCTGCATCCGTGGGATCATACATTTTCAAAAAAGCTGTGACTAAATCGAAATAGCTTATTTCTTTAGGCTCAAACTCCACTCGTACCACTTCACGATGCTTTGTTGTTCCACTACAAACTTTTTGGTAATTCGCTGTTTTTTGATTGTCCCCAGAATAACCTGAAACGGCCTGCACCACCCCTTTTAATTTTTCGAAGGAGGCCTCAATACACCAAAAACAACCCCCTGCAAATAAGGCCTTTTCTGTAGCAATAGTCGAACTTGATTTCAAAATTTTCTTCTCCCCTCCATTGATGGATACGACAAATAAAAAACCTAAAATAGTTAATCTCGTAAGCATAAAAGCATCCCTTTTGTTTTTATATTTAACAAACACTATACAGATATTCTTTTGATGCTTTCTCTATTCCTTTTTGAGCTCGTATTCGCCATTGGGGTCCCCAAACTAATCATAAATGCATTGCCCTTTTCCGAAGGTTCAACCCATATCTCTCCGTCGTGTGCATTAATCACCATCTTACAAAAATAAAGCCCCATTCCTTTTGAGTACTGTGACCACTGCCCCTCTACTCTTGAGTACTTATCAAAAATACTATTCTTAACATCATCACTTAATGGTGTGCCCGAATTATACAACGAGAGAACTCCTTTTCCCTCCCTAATAATGCACTCAACCTTAATTTCGCCCCCTTTAGGAGTATACTTTAGAGCATTATTTAACAAATTCTGTAACACTCTGCTTAACAAATCAGGATCCCAATCTATCTCAAAATCTTCACGAGGTGTTGTGATGTTATACTTTAGTTTTCTTTCCTCAGACTGCTGTGTTCGATGTATTCTTTTTACCAATTCTATCACATCAAAAAAGCTTAGCCGTTTCTTCTTTAACTCTAGCTTTCCTTCTTCCATTCGCCCGATATCTAAAAGGTTCGATGTCAACGACATAATATCTTCGCATGATTCCGAAGCGGCTAATATATTTCTCAACCCTTTTGGCTCATCCTTATATTTACGAAGCAAAAGGCTTAAATTCCCCTCCACGCTTGTTAAATAGTTTTTGATATCATGCACAAGGGATCCCGTAAGAATCCCTCTCATCCTCTCCGATTCGATTAACTTTAACCGTGAGTTTTCTAGCTTATACGATTTTTCTCGAATGGAGTGGATTTGTTTTTGCACTTTGGATTCAAGGTTTTCATTTAATTCTCTCACCTGTTGAAAATACTGGGCATTATCCAACAAGGTACTTGCTTGTCCAGCAATAACATTTGCCGCTTTTTCTGAGTCCACTCCAAATATTCCTGCAATACGGTCATGACTCAAATAGGCAACTCCCAGTAAGTTACCTTTTGAAATTAAAGGAAGACATAGTACTGATCGACAATTTGATAATTCACTGGTATTAAACTCTTCACTTTTCATTCCATTTTGTAGTCGAACCAATTGGTTACTTTCTCTCACCTCATCAATGACTTCTTGCGAATAATTCTTTTCTTCCACGGGAAGCTCTTGTCCCTTATAATCCATTGAAAGGTTGATTGAATCTAAATATTCGCTTTCACTAAGAAACAAATAACCCTTTTGTGCTGCGGTCACATCGACCATAGCTTTTAGTATTTGCTTTAAAAGCACATTCAAATCCCTTGTCTCCGTCATCGAGTTACTAATGGCTGATAAAGAATC
>CAZLBO010000229.1:0-4653 GCA_964557725.1 uncultured Bifidobacteriales bacterium
CTACGGTGGCCATTTGCTTTGTATTGATTAATCCCGTTGAGTAAGCCATTGCATTTGGTGGAGTAGAAATAGGGAGTGCCATGGCTAAAGAACAAGACATAGCTATGGTGATAGCAAGGTGGAAAATATCTTGCCCTTGTAAACTGACAGCAAGTGGTAGTAGTAAATTGGCAGCAGCTGTATTGCTAATAAAGGTGGATAAGGCAATTCCAAAGAGACAGAAAGAAATAATGAGCATAAAACCATTTTGATGAAAAAAGGGAGAACTGGCCACCCAACGGGTAAGTCCTGAAATTTCCATTCCTTTACCTAGTGCAAGACCACCCCACATCAAAACAAGAACATCCCAGTCAATTTTTTTAAGATCTTCTTTTGAAAACCACCCGAGTAACATAAAAACTCCCATGGCCATCAGAGCAACAATGGAGTCGGGTATGCCATGTAGGGTGCTGGTTAACCAGAGAGTGATAGTTGCTAGTACAATACCCAAGACACCCATTTGCTGAAGGGAGAGTCGATGGTTTTTGCTTGTGTCGATGTGGATTTGAGAGGTTTTTGCAGGAAACACTTTATATAAAATGAGGCTAGTAATAAGAATACTTAATAGAGCAAAGGGAGCAGCCATAATAAACCATTTAAAGAAGCTTAAATGTATTCCATTATCGGCTAAAACACCCATAGCAATTGCATTAGGAGGAGTTCCAATGGGGGTTCCCACACCACCAATATTAGCACTAAAGGCAACGCCCAATACTAAAGCGACTTTTATGGGGTCTTTGGAGTCGAGCTTCATGAGCAATGGATGGAGGAGGACAAACATCATGGCAGCAGTAGCGGTGTTGCTCATCCACATGGACATAAAGCCTGTGAGTAACATGATGCCTAGCAAAACCCAAAAAGGTTTTTTTCCGAATTTAGGAAGAATAAGACTCGCCAACCATTTATCTAAGTGAAAACGGTTTAAAGTAACGGCAATCACAAAACCACCAAAAAATAGAAGAATGACAGGGCTCGCCCAAGGGAGGAGAAACTCTTTATACCCTCCTTTTCCCATATTGAGTACACCATTAGGTTGGGCTAATAAAAAGACTTCTAGGAGAACAATAAGAACAGAGGTCGCATAAATGGGAATAACCTCAAAGGCCCAAAATAAAACGGCGAGAGAAAAAATTCCAATGACTCGTTTTGCGGCCTCTGGGCAGGAGTCAGGCACGAGTAAATAAATACCAATGGAAACAATGAGAGTGAGAATAATCTTTTCAATTTTTTTATGAGGGAGAATATGATGTAAAATTTTGGGTCTTTGTATGGGCATTTTCATAAGGAAGCCTAGAAAAAAAATAAAGATAGAAAATTTAAAGTCTATAAAGCTTAATGAAAGTATAGGCCATACGAATGATTTTGGGCGAGCCAGAATGACAAAGTTTGGTGCCCAGTTTTTTAAGAGGGGTTATTAATTCTCAGAAACCCATTTGATGTACGCCATTAAGTCTTTTAGTTCTTCATCAGTCATATTGTTTTTAAAAGAGGGCATTTTGATTTTGGCTCGGTCAATAAAAAAGCTAGCGGCTACACTTTCTTTGAATCGAGGAATGTATCCCTCTAGGATCCAACTTTTTAATTCCTCCTCATTTTTTACCGTTTCTGCAAAGTCCTCTCCGTTCCAACCAGGTATAATGCCCTTAAAAGAACTTGGATTACTGAGCCCTCCTCGTCCAGAAGGGCCGTGACAACCGAAACACCCTTTTTTTGAATCGACTCTCATGCCTTTACTTGCTTCTTTGGGCATGTTGGGATAAAACCGTGAAACCGCTTTGACATAGGCCACTAAGTCTTCAAGTTGTCCTTGAGAAAGTACATCGTCATATCCTGGCATTTCAAGTAAGCCTTTTTGGTGTTCACCACCTTCCTCGTGGCTATGTTTATCTAAATGTCCGTGTTTGATATAGCTGCTAATATCATCGTCACTTTTTAGATACATCATGGCATTTCCTCCAGACCATGCAGGTACATCATCGGTTGCACCTGGGTTAGAGGCTCCTTCAAGCCCACCTGATCCATGACAAGCAAAACAACCGAGTTGATTGGCTAATTTTTGACCACTGAGTTCAGGGGTAGGGGCGGGGATTCTTAAGTAGGAGGATAATAATAAGGGAGTACAAATAGCGAGAAAGAGAAGAAGAAAAAATAGTTTTTTTTTGTTTTGAAGTAGTTTCATTTTTTTTCCTAGTTAGTATTAGACTGCTCCGATAAAGGATGGCCTGCTATGTTGTTGATTATAAGTGTTGCTTTTGAAATTCTTCAAAATTTTTAGCATTAGCAAAATAGAGAACCTTACCATCTGGTAATGCGCCAATAACTGCCTTTGATTTATCTACAACTTCATGAGTTAAAGGGTCTTTGGCTGTTCGGGCTTCAATTTTTGTTTTGGGAGTTCCCACACAACCTTGACAACAACCGTAATAGGTTCGTCCCTCAAACTCTACAGGAATTTGTACCTTTTTAAATAATTCATTATTAACCATACAAACATATTTTGTTTC
Source organism: uncultured Bifidobacteriales bacterium (assembly GCA_964557725.1). GTDB lineage: Bacteria > Fibrobacterota > Fibrobacteria > UBA11236 > JADFYW01 > CAZLBO01. The sequence goes on from CAZLBO010000229.1 coordinate 2,544, forward strand.
TACTTGGGTTAATAAGGCTTGGGTTTGTGAGTGGTTGGGTTGTTCTTGTGAATTAGACGGTTTGATCTTTTCTGCAACAATTGGTGTAGGTGTATTGGTTTGACTTTTGCTTTCAATTTTATCTTCTTGACAAGAAGCAAGAAAGATTACGATTATTCCAAGTGGAAGGGTGTATTTAAAGAGTGGATGAATCATGTTTTGTCCTTTTCTAAAGTGATTTTAATGTGATGTATTGATTTAAATCGTAAAACTTTTGACTTTGCCTCCACACTTTCTCATGCCATTTCCAAAATAGGGGTTTTGTGTGCCTTCTTTGTTTTGCAACCAATCAGCTCCTTTGCCTTTTTTAGCCATAGGGCAATGATAGATATAGACTTCTTGTCCTTTTTCTGTTTGATTCTTTTTTACGAGTGTAATCATGAGATCACTGAGTTGGGAAAAATCATCTCGGGCAGCTTTTATCTCTGTATGCTTTGAAATATTTTTTAAAACGGCGGCTATTTTTTTTGTAAAATCTTTTTCTGCTTGAGAACCTTTTATGTCATTAGCTTCTTTTTCCCACTTCTCAATTTTCTTTTTTACTTCTTTATAATTATCATCAGTAAAAGAAGAGTGGATAGAATAATAATGAGTTAAAAAAGTGTTGAGTGTTTTAGGGGATAGTTTTTTAGAGTGTGTGTGATTTGCATGGGATTCTTTTTTTGCAGATGGTTCCATTTGATGTTTGGAATGATCCATGTTGTCACTTAAACCGATACTGGCTAGGGAGAGGGTAAAGACAAGTGAGTGGGTGATGGTTTTTAAAGTTAAGCTTTTGAAGTTCATTTTTTCTCCTATTTATTTTTCTAATTGTTTCTAAACCCTTTAAAAGCAAGCGATGTGCCAAAGAATAATAGCCTAACTTGCGCATAATAAAGGAGAGGCAAGTGAGTAGTGTTGAAAAATCAACAGGTTGGTTAGAGGAACGTTGGGTTTTCAGCAATAGGGGAAGGGGGGATTGGTATTGTAATCAAAGATACTGTTCACTCCATTTTAGCCAATTACAGTTACTTTTTATTGGTGTACCTTTAAAATTAATGTAATTTTCGTTTTTGCAATAGCGTAAATGGGGGCATTTGTTTCAGCTTAAATGAAAAAGTATAAATACATTCTATTTTTAGGGTTACTTTTTTTAGGTAAGGCTCATTCCCAAGCCGTTATTGCATTTGTCATGCCTCCCGGAACTACTGAATCGGGAGTGGGAGGAGCGGGTGTTTCAAACTCAACTGATTTAAATTCCCTTTTTTATAATCCTGCGATATTGTCTAATTTGTACAACACAACAGGCAATCAAATTCATTATTTATTATATGAGTCAGGACTAGTGCCAGAAATTGAAATATCTAGACTATTTCACAGATATACCGCTTTTGGTTTCTCATCTCGACAGTTTTATGATGTATTTAATATTGGAGTGGGATATTATAAGAATTATATTTCATTCGGTGAAATTCCTTTAGGTAATGAGGATGGAAAAGAAAGGAGCTTTTACGCTGAAGAACAAGTTGAGGCTATCACCTTAAGTTTAAGGCTTTTTGATTATATTGGTGTAGGAGTAAACCTTAAAAGTACCATTTCAAAATTTACACCTGAAGTAGGCTTAAACTCTAACAGCAAGCTTGGTAAAATTAAATCTCAAGATATAGGTATTCTGGTTTCTCATAAGTACACCATACTAAATTCAGGGTTATATGTAGAACCTCTATTTGGTGTAACCTTTATAAATAGCAAGGATTCTATTTTATATTCAAATAAAAGAGACTCGGTTTTGCATATAGTAGAAAATGACTCTATTTGGTCTACAGAACTTTTTTATGACAGAATAGCATATGAGAAGTGGATGGCTTACACTTTGAGAGTGGGTTTTTTAGAATTATTTGAAGTTAGTCATACCTTTGAACGAAAATGGAACTTAGTACGTGAATATAAACCACATACAAACCATTACGGGTTTGGTTTCAAGATAACTCCGTTTTTTAAGTATACTTTGGGTAAATTGGAAGATAAGACTGGTGAAAGAGACGAAAGGAATTTCTCTTTGGCTATGATATTTGACATCAATAATATACTA
>CAZLBO010000230.1:0-4652 GCA_964557725.1 uncultured Bifidobacteriales bacterium
CTATCGGGATTTAATCAAAGTGAAATAGCTGCTGCGTTTTTAAAAAAAGAAGAAACCATAAAAAAAAGACTCACACGAGCTAGGCATACAATTAAATCTAATAACATTCAATTTAAAATTCCTGAGGGCCTTGACTTGAAACCTAGAATGGCTAGAGTTTTAGAGGTTCTTTATCTCACTTTTAATGAAGGCTTTCACAGTACCCGACAAAGTCAATTGATCCGAGAGGATTTGTGTGGCGAAGCCATGCGGCTATGCCAAATTTTAATGAAAAAAGATTTATTGCGCTCGCCGGAATTATACGCCCTGTTTGCCTTGATGTGTTTTCACGCTTCCCGACTGCAAAGCAAGACAAATTTCGAAGGTAGTATTATAAATATCCGCCAACAGGATCGTTCCCTTTGGTACCAACCGATGATTAATTTAGGTCAAAATGCTTATAAAAGATCCCTGGAAAACTGCAGGAATCAGTATGAAATGAATTCTTATCAGCTTGAGGCTGCAATTGCTTGGGAACACGTAAAAAGCCCAAGTTTCCAAAACACCAATTGGAAAGCACTAATAAAATGGTATTCTATCTTAAATAACAAAAGACCTTCTCAATTTAATCTGGTGAATATGGCTTCTATTTTTTTAGAAACGAAAAACCTTAAACAGGCAAAAGAAACATTAGACCAAATCATTCCTGAAGATCTTTCCCAAAGAGAGTATTTATATTTTGGGTGTATGGCTGAATATTATGCAAAAACTAATAAATTCAAGCATGCGATTGAATTTATTGAAATAGCCATAGAGAAAACAGCTAACCATTCAGAAATTGATTATCTAAATAGAAGGCGTTTAGAGTTTTTTAAATTACAGATAGATTGCTAATTTTTGATGGCAATGTGGTAATACCAATATTTTCAAATGGTTCCACATTAACCAATGCTAAATTATATATTCTGTTTGCTTCGTTGAATTCTATATCTTAAGAAGCCAAATACTCTTTAATTGTCTCTTTAAGAGTAGTGTAAAGCCATTGCAACTTTTCTTCATTTGTTTCAAGCAAGGTCACTCGAAAACCTAAAAGTTCAGAACAAAAAGAAGAAATAGGCACCACACAAATACCTGTTTTTGCTAATAAGTAATAAACAAAACGCTTATCCATCGCTGTAGATTGAACAAGTTTTTCGACAAGTTCTCTTCTCTTATTGTCTTCAATTTTTAAAGATTGATGGTTAGTTAAATAGCCTTCTTTAAAGACAATGGTAGTGTAGAAAGCACCATAAGTTTTATTTACAATAAGTTCCTTAACCTCTTTGAGAGTCTCATAGACTACATTGGCACGGACTTCAATCTCATCGTTTAATTGTTGGCGATGAGAAAGGTAATTAGGGTGACTCATTACTTTAGGGATAGCTAATTGGGGGAGAGTGGTCGAACAAACTTCCATCATCTTTGCATTCTCTAAGGTATTTACTAAGTGCAAAAATTCGGCCTCTTTATCTGTATTGTAAAACTCCAACCAACCGCAACGAGAACCTGGCCAAGGAAATTCCTTTGAAATACCCTTCATAGAAATAGCAGGAACATCGCCCACCACTTCGCAGAGTTGCAAAGCCTTTTTTCCGTTGTAAGTGATATGTGTATAGACCTCATCAGCTAATAAGAAAAGGTTAAATTCTTTAGCAAAAGCGACAAATTGTTTAAGGACTTCTGGGGGATAGACAATGCCTGTAGGGTTATCTGGGTTAATGATTAAAATTCCTACAATATTGGGATTTTGCTTAATCTTATGATACAGATCCTGCATATCAGGGAGCCATTGGTTTTCTGGGTCTAATTTATAAGTAACAGGAGGCTGACTTGCGTGGCTTCCTTCCGCAGAGGAATGAGTGGAATAAGCAGGAGAAGGCCCAATGATGCGGGCACTGGGGTCTAAGTACCGATAGAGTTTTGAGATAGCATCGCCTAAACCATTACAAAAGAGAATATCTTCGGCTGTAATCTGAACTCCGCCTTTTGAGTTTACCTTTTTTGCCAAGAACTCTCGGGTAGAAAGGATTCCTTTGGTAGGGGAATAAGAGTAACTTGCGGAGTCTTGAGCTAAGTCACTAATGATGGAAGTCATCCATTTGGGAATCAGTGTTCCCTTTTGTATAGGGTCTCCAATGTTCTCCCAACAAATATCGACGCCTAAGTCCTTAAACTGATGGGCGACGGATACAATTTCTCTTATTTCATAGCTGAGCTCGGAGGCTCCTTTAAATACAATATTTCTTCTCATAGAATTTTAGGCATGTTTTGATTTTATTTTGTAGAAGCTTTGCTTAGTTTCATTTGCTCAGGTTTTGGTTTGTAGTCCCCTGTAAATTGGGTCTCTGCATTGTACTTGTTGTTTTCTAAGGTCGACTTGTTGATGTTAGTGTTGCTTAAATTAGCTCCTGAGAAGTCGCATCCAACAAAGTAGGCGCCTTCGAAATTGACATTTTGGAGGTCTGCTTGAGTAAACTTACAGTTATAAAATTTTGCACCTGAAAAATCCGAGTGAATCAAAGTGGCCTTCGAAAAATCAACTTTACTAAAAGTGTTTTCACTAAACTTACTCTTTTCAAACCGACAACCAACAAACTTAGCTTTATCAATATTGGCGGTCTCAAAATTAGTCGCTGTAAATGGCATACCAGAAAAGTCGAGTCCCTTAAGAGATACATTATTAAAAGCGGCATTGACAAAAGTACATTTTTCAAATTTTGCTCCGCTTAATGATGTTTGGGAGAACTCGGCGTGGTTAAAGTTGACTTGATAGAATTTACATTTTTTAAAATTGGTTCCCGCTAAATTGGCACCAGAAAAATTAGCTTTGGTAATGGTCAATTTTTTAAAGGAAACCTTAGAGAGAAAAGCGTTTGAAAAATCAGTTTGAGTGATGTCCGCTTTTGAAAAGCAACTACCCATGAGAGAGGCGGCGACAAACCTTGAATTTTTCAAATCAGACTTGGAAAAATCTCCTTTTTCTAATTCAATATTTTGAAAGTTGACTTGTGATAGTTTTGATTTTGAAAAGTTTACTTTTCGGGAAAACTTTGCATTTTTAAAATTAGCAGAAACTCCGTTTATTTTTTTAAAACTTGATTTTAAAAGGACACTATTTTCAAAGTTAGATTCAGAGAGGTCTGCTCCATTAAAGTTTGATTTACGCAAATCAGAATTTTTAAAAGAAGATTTTGTCAAAGAAGCATCAGTAAATTTTGATTGAAAAAACTGAACCCCATTAAATTGGACATTTTCACCTTTTGAATGTGAGAAATCCATTTTTTCTCCCACAGCATTGGAAAAATTCATGTTATTTAAGTCAACATGAGAAAAATCGGTAATCTCTAAGTGCTGGTTAACATAGCTCTTAACTTTAAGTTCTTTTAACGCCTCTTCTGATGTGGCAAATACAGTTAGTGCAAGTACTATTAATGCAAATTTTAATCGAATATTCATAAGTTCCCCTCCCTTGGTGAGCTTCAATGTAAAAATCTTGGCATTGAAATCAAAAAAAATAATTTTTGGACATTTATTCTTTAACATTTTATGAATTAAGAGCGGGGTTATAGTATATTTTCAGAAAAAATCAAAAGGAACTTAATTAAAAATGGCTAAATACAAACACATAACGGCTCCAGCTTCTGGCGAGAAAATAACAATCAATAAAGATAAATCGCTTAAAGTCCCCAATAAACCTATCATTCCTTTTATTGAGGGAGATGGAACAGGGCCTGATATTTGGTATGCAGCTCAAAAAGTTCTCGATGCGGCAGTTAATAAAGCGTACAAAGGAAAAAAAGAAATCCAATGGATGGAAATCTATGCGGGTGAAAAATCATTAGGAGTTTACGGAAAGGATCAATGGTTGCCAGAAGAAACGCTTCAAGCTATCAGAGATTACAAAATAGCGATTAAAGGGCCTCTTACCACTCCTATTGGTGGAGGAATAAGAAGTATCAACGTGGCTTTACGACAAGAACTTGATCTTTATGCTTGTGTTCGTCCTGTTCGTTGGTTTAAAGGTGTGCCTGCCCCTGTTAAAAAGCCTGAAGATTTAGATGTCGTGATTTTTAGAGAAAATACAGAAGATGTTTATTCTGGAATTGAATTTCCTGCTAATGGGAAAGAAACAAAGGAAATCATTACCTTTTTAAAGAAATACACAGATAAGAAATCTCTTAAAATGAATAGTTCTTTTGGGATTAAACCTGTTTCTGCCGCTGGTTCTAAAAGGTTGGTCGAAAAAGCGGTTCAATATGCGATTGATAACAAACTCCCTAGTGTGACTTTGGTTCATAAAGGAAACATCATGAAGTTTACAGAAGGTTATTTCTGTAAATGGGGATATGAAGTTGCGAAAGCAAAATTTGCTTCTAAAATTGTAACAGAAGATGAGCTTTGGGACAAGTATAAAGGCAAAATGCCTAAGGGTAAAGTTTTGATTAAGGACAGAATTGCTGATGCGATGTTTCAGCAGTTATTATTGAGACCTTCGGAATACTCTGTGTTAGCGACAATGAATTTGAATGGCGATTATCTTTCTGATGCTTGTGCGGCTCAAGTGGGTGGCTTAGGTTTAGCACCTGGTGCTAATATTGGCGACAAAGCGTCTATTTTCGAAGCGACTCATGGTA
>CAZLBO010000231.1:0-4638 GCA_964557725.1 uncultured Bifidobacteriales bacterium
CTTACAGGGTTATGGGGTCTTATTAAAAAAAGAGGACCCTGATATGGTAGCAGATCTTTTGAATCAAGCTCTTATTGTATTGGCTGTAGAGTGGAACCCAACCTATTTACTTGTACTCTCACTAAGTCCTATTACTCTTTTTGCATTAAGGATGAGTCAAAAGATAGGGGTTAAAAATTTATTTTGGTTTATAGAAGACAGTCAAGTTGCAACTTATTGGAAAAAGGTGTTGTCAGGATTTGATGTTGTCTTTTCCATACAAAAAGGGGATTTGGCAGAAAGGGCAAATCAGTTAAATATCCCCCATTATTATATACCTACAGCAACTTCTTATTTTTCGCCTCCATTTTTAGCTGTTGATGCTCGGGTAAACGATGTGGTTTTTATTGGTTTACCTAGTCTTTATCGAATTCAGGTTTTAGAGCTGCTTTATTTAAGTGGCATTAAATTGAAAATTGCGGGTGATGGCTGGGAGAGGTATCAAGGTTGTTTGAACCCTTGTATTCATAAGGAGCAAATGTGGAGCGAGAGAGATAAGAGTGAGCTTTATAATTCTTCTCATTGTGGGTTACATCTTTCTATGAATCCACCTGATGTGAGGGATTGGGGGAGACACCTTAGTCCACGGATTTTTGAAATACTAGGGGCAGGTCTTTTACTCATTTCGGAAGAAACAATACTTTTGGATGAAACCCTTAAATCCTTTTTTTATCAAAAGTTTAATCACACAGGAGAGTTAGTCACTTTAATAAAAAACTCTCTAGCTAACTGGGCAAAGTATCAAAATCAATTGAAAGAGAATGTAGAATGGATACAAAAAAGCCACACATACAATAGTCGTGTGGCCAAAATGTTAAGTATTGTGAGAGAAAAATAAATAGTTAAATAATTTATTCCTCTATCTGTTCTTCTATTGAAGGAAGAGCTTCAGGTTCCTCTATAACCTCTGTTGTTTCAGTAATAGGTGGAGTGTCATCATCTACCTCTACTGCTTCGGGAGGAGTAGGGGCCTCAATGTTTTGTATTGCCTCATCTGTAGGGGGAGCAGTATTTTCCTTTTCTATAGAAGGGGCTTGATTTGCTTCAATAGTTGGCTCAGTTTGAGGAGCTTCTTCTGGAGTGGTGATTGCACTATCTATAGTGGGAGCAGGTTTTGCTTTTACTATAGCCGGCTTTTTCTTTCCGTGCTCTAAATTAGGCAATGCATTATAAATACCAGCAATTTTATTGCCTTCCATTCGGATAGAGCGGTTTTTAATGAGCCTGTGAAGGCGTAGTGCTTTTAATCTTTTTTTATCCTTTTCAGACAACTGGCCATTGCTTTCTAAAAGGCGATCTTTTTCCTCGTCCTTTAAATAACTAATGGCTTTTTTAAAGTCATTTTCATTGACTGCGACTGAAAAATCAGTCAGTAAGTCATTGAGAGAGAGATCACCATGATGGGATGATTTTTTAGAAGAAGAACATCCTATGAAGAGGATAAGAGCGAAACTCAGTAGAATTCCGTATTTCATTTTTTATACCTAGGTTAAGTTTTTTTTAAAATAATTTTATCAGAATCGAATTGTGAATAAATTTTAAAAAATATGAATGATTAGCTTGTTGACTTGCTTTCTATCCAACAAGAAAACCCTCCGAAGTGAATTTTATCTCCATGATTCAAAAATTTACGTTCAATAACTTCACCGTTGACTAAAGTACCATTGGTTGATTCTAGATCAGAGAGAAGCCATTTCCCTCCAATATGAGATAAGGTGGCGTGTTTTGAGGACACAGTGGCAAGGGGAATACAGAAATCAGAACGATTATCCCTACCTACAGTAAAGAGCCCTTGTGGGTATTCTAAGCAATCTTTTGAACCGTCTTTATTGTAAAACCAGATTTTAATCATGAGATGAAAATAATTATTTTTTAATGCAGAACTAGTAGAATAAAATTTATCTATTTCTAGGGTGAAAGCTTTGGTGGACTTCTAATAAATAGTTTTGATCGATGTGAGTGTAAATCTGAGTAGTGGTAATGTCAGAATGGCCTAGTAGCTCTTGAACGGCTCGTAAGTCTGCTCCCGCTTCTATTAAATGGGTTGCAAATGAATGCCTAAAGGTATGAGGAGACATATGGGTGTTGATACCAGAGAGTACTTTTAATTTTTGAATTATTTTCCATGCCCCCATTCGTGAAAGAGAAGTACCTCTTTGATTGAGTAATAAGGTGTCAGATTGAGGCGAAAAAAGAGGGCGTTCGGTTTCGATATAGCAGGTAAGAGAGTGGAGGACTTTGCTTCCCATGGGGACGAGCCTTTGTTTTTTACCCTTACCTTCAATAAGAAAAAGCCCTTCTTCCCATTTGATTTGTACTAGTTTCATTTGAATGGCCTCAGAAATTCTTAACCCTGCGCCGTATAAGAGTTCAATGAGGCAAAGGTTTCTTTTACTCCCTTTTTTTGTTAATTCAATAGAGCGATAAAGCTTCTCTATTTCATAGAAGCTCAGGCAGTCAGGTCTGACCTTTTGAATTTTGGGTGCCTTAAACTCTTTGTTTGGATTTGTTGAGGTGTATTTTTTGTGTTCAAGAAACTTAGAATAACCCTTGATAGATGATATTTTTCGATTAATCGTTGAAGGAGAAACCCCAAGATCAGTAAGCGAGTTAATAAAATGAGGTAACTTTAGGGGGGTGCTTTTTCCAGATTGCTGATACTCCCAATAATTTTTAATATCTGCTACATAAGCATCGACAGATTGTTCTGATAAACGCTTTTCTAAGCGTAAATAGATTTCATATTCTTGTAAGTAGTTTGGATTTCTTTGTGTTTCTTCAAATATCATGATTTTATTAAAATATTTATGAGAGAGTGAGATACAAGAGAATTTCTATGGCTAAGTAGGTTTTTATTTAAAAGAATGATTATAAGTGTACTTGATAATTAAAATTCACATTTAAATTGAGTTTTTTTGGTAGTAGAGGGCATAGGCCTTTTTTTTTGCTAAAAGCCCAATTTATTAGGTATAAGAGGTTGTTATCTTGTTTTTATACTGCACAAAAAGGCACTGGTTATATTGCGTAGGATTCTTTTTTTGGGTAAAAATGGATTAATTTAGATTACGTTATTTTTAAATAGAGCTAATTAATTGACTTTTTTGTTACAAAAAGCTAAGTTATGGATATGGTAATGAAAAACAAGCTAAAAATACAAGATTATTTAGATTACAGAGAGTTCCTCGGTGAATACTATCGAGTGACTAAAGAGCAAGATCCTAATTTCTCCTATCGTTCTTTTTCTAGCAAGGTAGGAGTAAAGGCTCCAAACTTTTTACAATGGCTTATTGAAGGTAAACGTAATTTAGCAATAAAAACGGTACCAGCAGTGATCAAGGCATTGGGGTTGGATGAGAAAGGGGCTGAGTATTTTCGTATTCTCGTTGAATTTGGCCAAGCAAAAACAATTAAGAGTAAATCAAAATTATTTTTGCAGCTTGTTAAGATTCGAAAAACATCAAAGTTACATATAGTTTCTCACAAACAATATGAATACTATTCTCACTGGTACTCTCAGGCGATAAGAGAACTCGTTTCTTATTATTCTTTTAACAAGAACGACAAGAGTGCTTATCGAAAGCTAGGCGCACAACTTGCTCCTTCTATTACGGAAAGTGAAGCTAAAAAAGCCGTTCAGAAGATGCTTGACCTTGGTCTTTTAACGGAAGAAAAGAATGGGCGAATCGTGCAAGCCAAAAAAATTATTTCTACAGGAAATGAAGTGAGCAGTTTGCTGGTTCGAAAGTATCATCAATCTGTGATAGAATTGGCAAGTGAATCTTTAGACAGGTTTAGTCCAAATGATAGAGATGTCTCGGCTATTTCCATGAGTATTTCGCGAGAGTGTTTTGATTTAATCAAAAAAGAAGTACAGTTATTTAGAAAACATATTTTGGATGTTGTTAAGGCAGATAAAAAACCTTCGGATGTTTATCAAATGAACTTCCAATTTTTTCCTATGGCGAGGGTTCGAAAAGATGACTAAGTTAATTCGAAATTCTTTTTTTGTAGACTTATTAAAGGGAACCTTTTTCTTTTGTGGAAGTGTTCTTTTCTTGATTAACTGGATGGGTTGTCTAGATACCCGTGTAGCGGGTGGTGCAAGTGAAGTTGGCAATGCTATTGTTGTAGGTTCTTTAATTGAAAAGGATAGCATAGGGCGAAATAGTAAACCATTGTATAAAGTGACCTTAATTCCTACTGAAAATGATCCCTTTGCTGATGAAGATGAATTGATTTCGGGTTCAGTGGATGAAAATGGAAATTATGTCATCGAAAATGTACCTCGTGGTCGGTATTATAATTTAGTGGCCTGTAATGAGCGTACGGGAAAGAAATTGTTTTTAGCACGTCGATGGGTAAATGAAGATACACTAGAAATTTTCGAAGGTCTTTTAGAAGCGACAGGAACAATAGAAGTCCCTCGTACTTCATTGCCTGCGGGTAGCCGTTCTGGATACGTTTATGTTGCTGGTACTGGGTTGTATAAACAAGCAAATGCATCTAAAGATGTGATTGTTTTAGATTCTGTTCCTAGTGGAGTCATGCCTTCTATTTACTATAAAAAAGAAAAGAGTTCAAAAGCGACTCTTGTAGATG
>CAZLBO010000232.1:0-4635 GCA_964557725.1 uncultured Bifidobacteriales bacterium
ATGAAAACAAAAGAACCTCAAAACTTAACCGAATTACTCACACTAGAGCTATCAAATAAAAAGAAAGCACTTTTTTACTTAAATGAAGCTATCAAGGATAACGATATGGACTTCTTTCTTCGGTGCATTAAGATTGTTATTGATCAAAATGGAGGGATGAAAGCAGTATCAGAGCAAGCAAAAGTAAGTCGTTCCAGTTTATATAAAACCTTATCTGGCAACAGAAGCCCTTCCATCCATCAAATCGAAAAAATACTATTATCTATAGGCTTCGGGTTTTCAATTATTCATCAGCCAAATAAAAGTATCCAAACAGTAGCCTAAATTGACGCCCCTAGTGTAGCGACAGATTAATCTTTCATGTTGTGGATTCCCGACGATGCGGGAATGACGGGTTAAAAAGCAGTTCTTGCATAAAAACTTTCCTTTTTACCGTTACCTATTCTCTTCTATAAGTCGTCTAACACTTTTAAAGGAGAATAAACACTCTGTCACCTCTCAAGTACTTACTATTAACCTTCTGTCTATTCTCCCTTGTCCCTGCACAAATAGTACTTACAGAAATTCATGGAAACCCCAATGAAATAAGTGATAGTGAGGGCGAATATGTAGAGTTGATGAATATTAATTTAACTCCCTTATCTAGCGACACCCTCTTTCTTTCTCTCTTTTCCGATTCTACCTCTTCGACTCCCAATCCATCCACCTCCCTTTTAAAAATCAAACCACAAAACTGGAAATCACGCCTCCCTTTTTTAATTTGCAAAGACTCCACTGCGATGCAGCTTCTCAATATTACCTGCCAACAAGAGTGGCCGCAACTCTCACTCACCAATTCTCGAAAACTCAATGTTACGATTCGCTACAATCAAGATTCCCTTTTATTCACGCCTCCCCTTCCCCTCTCCGGTATCAGTTGGGAGAATACGCTCAACACGACTCAAAACCTCAACCAATTTTTACGAGCCACTCATCTTTTTTTATCTGAAGAAAAGGGAAGCCCAGGTTCTCTATTCTCAGGCAATCAATTGTTATTTGAAAAAGATTTATCGTTAGACACTGTCTTCTTTGATTCGTCCCAAGGAGAAAAGAAAACTTTTATTCTTTCCTTCACTCAAAAAGGCACGGAAACCATCCGCTCTCTCTTTTTAACCGTAGAGTTAGATAAAGATTTAGACGGAACACCTGATCACCTATTATATGAAAATACGATTGAATTAACTGTCAATGACAAAACTTCATTTTATTACTGGGAAAATAAAAACAACGATCAAGGTCATTTTACCTTTACCATTAAAGGGGATGATAATTTAAGTAACAATCAATTTTCTCTATTTTATCAAAGCACGCCCTTTTTACAATTCACAGAAGTTTGTCCTTACCCAGAGGACGGACAAATAGAATGGTTTGAAATACGAAACGAACAACCCTACTCCACCTCATTGTCACAAATTCAAATCAACAACAAAAAGCTTATTTCCGAGAGCGAAAAAAACACTACTCTTTTACCTGGAGCCTTTCTTATTGTTACCGAGGACAAAAAATCATTTATAAGGCTTTATCCGCAAACCTCTGCACTTATTATACAACCAAGCCAATGGAATACACTCAACAACTCTGGTGACCACCTTACCCTCACCTTTAATCAATCCCTCATCCATACAATGAGCTACGAGTCCATGAGTTCTGAACCCAAAGGTACCTGCTTAGCTCCTTCTCTTACCACAAAAAAATGGTTAGCCGTATTACCCCCTCCTCCTAACACCAATCAAGAACATACATCTTCTCCCGGAAGCTTAACTAAGCAATCAACCACCCTTCAATGGAAGTTATCCTCTCCTTTATTAGACCTTTCCCGTCCAGATAGTAAGATAATAATTCATATTACCGCTCCTTTAGAAGTAAACTATAAACTCGAAGTTTTTGATTTAACAGGATACCCACGCAACACCCTGTGCCAACGTTGTTCAGGTGATGTCAAAATAGAATGGGAGGGGAACGACGAAGCCCAAAACAAGCTTTCTTTAGGTTCCTACATCCTATTACTTACTCCCAACTCAGGAGCGAGTCAAAAAAAGATCGTGGTCATGGCAAGGCCTTTATAAACTACTATGTATAGAAACTCAATCCTTACCTATTGCTATCTTTTTTTACTTCATTTTTCTGCAATTCATTCAAGTGCTTATTTTTTAGAACAACCCAATGACTTTTTTCTCGGAGGGCTATTAGGAGCAGGGGCAAGTACCAATGCGGTAAGAATGGGAGCTCATGTTAACCCCGCCACTTTGCGTCCTCAAAAAAAAGGGTTTCTATTCCAAATTTCCCGCCCCTTTCAAATGAAGGAATTACAAAAAACCTCACTCAATGGTTTTTGGGATTTAAATCAATGGGGGTTTGGGCTTTCTATACATCAATTTTCCGCAGGGGAGCTTTACCTTGAGCAAGAACTTTCCACTCAACTCTCTTTTAAATTTCCCCCTTGGCTTATGGTAGGTGGCCGCTTTCACTTTCGCAGACTTGAGATTACCCAATTTAGTTACACTGTTTTCCCAGGAGAATCTATGGGTTTTGTTTTATTCCCCAATCAAAAAGTAACTTTTGGATTTTTTCAAACCGATCTCCTCTCCCAATATTATGTACCATCCCCCATAAACCCCATTTTTCAGGGAGGAGTATCATTTTCTCCTCACAAAATTTACACGCTCTATTTCGATTACCGCCGTGAAAGAAATAAGATTTGGAGAAGCCTTTTTGGCCAAGTCATCAAACCATATTCCTTTCTCCAATTCTATGTCGGACTAGCAAACCAGCCTTTCCAGTTTTCAATGGGTATAACAGTTGGTATTCCCCATCTTAAAATCTTTGCTGGCTCAAAGTCTCACAAATCTTTAGGTAGAACCTCCCTGTATGGAGTCCGCGGAATTCGCTAAATTCATCAAAAATCCACCTTATATTACTTTACCCCCATTTTCTATTTATACGAAGACAAAGAATTTTAAGCCTTTATTTACTAGCTTAGCTTCCAAAAAGTTGAGATGACTTTTCTACTTAATTCTATGGAGATATTGTATGAGTGATAAAGTAAGAGTATTAGTTGTAGGTTGTGGGCATATGGGTGCCTCTCATGCTTTGGCCTATCACAAGCTAGATGGTTTTGAAGTAGCAGGTGTGGTGAGTAGAGGCCCTGAATCCAGACAAAAGCTATCCAAGCAATTAGGCGGAGTCCCTGAATATGATAACTATGAAAAAGCCTTAGAAATCAGTAAACCAGATGCTGTTTGTATTAGTACTTACCCCGATACCCATGAGGATTTCTGTCTTAAAGCATTAGATGCTGGTTGTCATGTCTTTGTAGAAAAGCCTTTGGCCACTACATTAGAGGGAGCAGAAAGAGTCATTCAAAAAGCGAAGGAAAAAAACTTAAAGCTTATTGTTGGATACATTTTAAGAGTCCACCCTGCTTGGAAAAAGTTTATTGAACTCGCTCAAACTTTGGGTAAACCACTTGTCATGAGAATGAACCTCAACCAACAAAGCAGTGAACACTCTTGGATCACCCATAAAAACTTAATGGAATCCATGTCTCCTATTGTTGATTGTGGAGTGCATTATGTGGATGTCATGTCACAAATGACAGGAGCAAAGCCCACTCACATCCACGCTATTGGAGCAAACCTCTCCAATGAAATTGCCAAGGATATGTATAACTATGGCCAATTACAAATTAAATTTGACGATGGTTCTGTTGGTTGGTATGAGGCTGCTTGGGGGCCAAGTGTAAGCGAAACAGCCTTTTTTGTAAAGGATGTTATTGGCCCAAAGGGGTGCGTAAGTATTGTAAAAGACCCAAATGAAGCAGCAACAGATTCATCTGATATCAATACACATACTAAAACAAATAGCCTTCTTTATCATTCAGGTGAATTGGATGAGAATGGTAAGTTTGTTAAAAAGGATGAAATAATCAATACAAAAGACGAGCCCGATCATAATGGCTTATGCTTATTAGAACAAGAGAACTTTCTTAAAGCAATTAAGGAAGATATAGACTTATCTGAAAGTTTAGTTCATACCTTAAATAGTATGAAAATGGTCTTAGCCGCTGATGAATCTATTAGAACAGGGGAAATTGTTAAGTTAGACTCTTAGGCGTCTAACCCTTCAATATCCGATTCCTTCAAAGAGGTTGCTTCTATGATCATCTCCATGGAAGCACCTAGCTTTTTTAATCTCTTAGCAGTTTCCAGCTTTCCTTGTTCAATTCCTTGTTCAATTCCTTGCTCAATCCCTTGTTCGATTCCCTCATCAAAGGCAGTATCCACCACATTTTTTAAATCTCGATAAGCATTTAAACTATTCTCATAGTCTTGGTATTCACTTTCATTAAATTGAGCGATTTCCGCTTCTTCAAATAATTGTTTAAAAACACGTTCTTGTAGTTTTTTAGGACGACTTGTTAATTTATCTAGGTTCTTTAAAACATAAAGCCATTTCTCAAAATGAGTTTCTAACTCATCTTCCGTCTTAGTAAATTTGGGCATTTCCAAATAGATGTATGTCAATTTATCATAAAACACCTTTTTTGAATTTACATCCATTAACTTTAGATAGTGCATAATTTTGTCTGTAAATTCA